>NZ_AP022822.1:2150000-2450000 GCF_011397115.1 Enterococcus saigonensis
AACGCTCTCCTACCAATACACCTTACGGTGTACTCCACAGCTTCGGTAGTATGTTTAGCCCCGGTACATTTTCGGCGCAGGGTCACTCGACTAGTGAGCTATTACGCACTCTTTAAATGGTGGCTGCTTCTGAGCCAACATCCTAGTTGTCTGTGCAACCCCACATCCT
Organism: Enterococcus saigonensis; assembly: GCF_011397115.1. NCBI lineage: Bacteria > Bacillati > Bacillota > Bacilli > Lactobacillales > Enterococcaceae > Enterococcus > Enterococcus saigonensis. The sequence continues at coordinate 2,150,170 of NZ_AP022822.1, forward strand.
TTTCCACTTAACATACATTTTGGGACCTTAGCTGGTGGTCTGGGCTGTTTCCCTTTCGACTATGGATCTTATCACTCACAGTCTGACTGCCGAATATAAATGAATGGCATTCGGAGTTTATCTGAATTCGGTAACCCGAGATGGGCCCCTAGTCCAAACAGTGCTCTACCTCCATCATTCTTCACTTCGACGCTAGCCCTAAAGCTATTTCGGAGAGAACCAGCTATCTCCAAGTTCGTTTGGAATTTCTCCGCTACCCACACCTCATCCCCGCACTTTTCAACGTACGTGGGTTCGGTCCTCCAGTGCGTTTTACCGCACCTTCAACCTGGACATGGGTAGATCACATGGTTTCGGGTCTACGACTACATACTCATTCGCCCTATTCAGACTCGCTTTCGCTGCGGCTCCGTCTCTTCAACTTAACCTCGCATGCAATCGTAACTCGCCGGTTCATTCTACAAAAGGCACGCTATCACCCATTAACGGGCTCTAACTTGTTGTAGGCACACGGTTTCAGGATCTATTTCACTCCCCTTCCGGGGTGCTTTTCACCTTTCCCTCACGGTACTGGTTCACTATCGGTCACTAGGGAGTATTTAGCCTTGGGAGATGGTCCTCCCGGATTCCGACGGAATTCCTCGTGTTCCGCCGTACTCAGGATCCTCCTAGGTGCCTTCCAAATTTCGTCTACGGGGTTTTTACCCTCTTTGACTGACTTTTCCAAGTCATTCGACTATCTGAAAGAACTACCATATCGGAGTCCTACAACCCCAAGATGCAAGCATCTTGGTTTGGGCTGTTCCCTTTTCGCTCGCCGCTACTTGGGGAATCGATTTTTCTTTCTCTTCCTGCAGGTACTTAGATGTTTCAGTTCTCTGCGTCTACCTCGTATACGCTATGTATTCACGTATACGTAACATCCTATAAAAGATGCTGGGTTCCCCCATTCGGAAATCTCTGGATCATAGCTTACTTACAGCTCCCCAAAGCATATCGGTGTTAGTCCCGTCCTTCATCGGCTCCTAGTGCCAAGGCATCCACCGTGCGCCCTTATTCACTTAACCTTATAAGACCTTACGGTCTGGTTTTGAGCAGTTCTTCTAGCGATAGAAGCTTACTCAAGAAAATAAGCAATTGAACTTATTAAAAAACTCATTCAACGCGGTGTTCTCGGTTTGTTTTGATTTTTTCTTCAAGTATCCAGTTTTCAATGAACAAATATTTTGAGAGTAAACCTCTCAAAACTGAACAAAGACAAGTGACAAACTGTGTAGTTTCCGTAATATTCCTTAGAAAGGAGGTGATCCAGCCGCACCTTCCGATACGGCTACCTTGTTACGACTTCACCCCAATCATCTATCCCACCTTAGGCGGCTGGCTCCAAAAGGTTACCTCACCGACTTCGGGTGTTACAAACTCTCGTGGTGTGACGGGCGGTGTGTACAAGGCCCGGGAACGTATTCACCGCGGCGTGCTGATCCGCGATTACTAGCGATTCCGGCTTCATGTAGGCGAGTTGCAGCCTACAATCCGAACTGAGAGAAGCTTTAAGAGATTAGCTTAGCCTCGCGACTTCGCAACTCGTTGTACTTCCCATTGTAGCACGTGTGTAGCCCAGGTCATAAGGGGCATGATGATTTGACGTCATCCCCACCTTCCTCCGGTTTGTCACCGGCAGTCTCGCTAGAGTGCCCAACTAAATGATGGCAACTAACAATAAGGGTTGCGCTCGTTGCGGGACTTAACCCAACATCTCACGACACGAGCTGACGACAACCATGCACCACCTGTCACTTTGCCCCCGAAGGGAAAGCTCTATCTCTAGAGTGGTCAAAGGATGTCAAGACCTGGTAAGGTTCTTCGCGTTGCTTCGAATTAAACCACATGCTCCACCGCTTGTGCGGGCCCCCGTCAATTCCTTTGAGTTTCAACCTTGCGGTCGTACTCCCCAGGCGGAGTGCTTAATGCGTTTGCTGCAGCACTGAAGGGCGGAAACCCTCCAACACTTAGCACTCATCGTTTACGGCGTGGACTACCAGGGTATCTAATCCTGTTTGCTCCCCACGCTTTCGAGCCTCAGCGTCAGTTACAGACCAGAGAGCCGCCTTCGCCACTGGTGTTCCTCCATATATCTACGCATTTCACCGCTACACATGGAATTCCACTCTCCTCTTCTGCACTCAAGTCTCCCAGTTTCCAATGACCCTCCCCGGTTGAGCCGGGGGCTTTCACATCAGACTTAAGAAACCGCCTGCGCTCGCTTTACGCCCAATAAATCCGGACAACGCTTGCCACCTACGTATTACCGCGGCTGCTGGCACGTAGTTAGCCGTGGCTTTCTGGTTAGATACCGTCAAGGGATGAACATTTTACTCTCATCCTTGTTCTTCTCTAACAACAGAGTTTTACGATCCGAAAACCTTCTTCACTCACGCGGCGTTGCTCGGTCAGACTTTCGTCCATTGCCGAAGATTCCCTACTGCTGCCTCCCGTAGGAGTCTGGGCCGTGTCTCAGTCCCAGTGTGGCCGATCACCCTCTCAGGTCGGCTATGCATCGTGGCCTTGGTGAGCCGTTACCTCACCAACTAGCTAATGCACCGCGGGTCCATCCTCAAGTGACGCAAAAGCGCCTTTCAAATCACAAACATGTGTTTATGATTTTTATGCGGTATTAGCACCTGTTTCCAAGTGTTATCCCCCGCTTGAGGGCAGGTTACCCACGTGTTACTCACCCGTTCGCCACTCCTCTTTTTCCGGTGGAGCAAGCTCCGGTGGAAAAAGAAGCGTTCGACTTGCATGTATTAGGCACGCCGCCAGCGTTCGTCCTGAGCCAGGATCAAACTCTCATAAAAAGTGTTTGAACAGTCAAATGACTGTTAAGCTCAAATAAAATTGATTCTGCTAGCTATTGCTTGCATGTTGTTTGCTTCTCTAAAAGAAGCGCCCTACACATTGGTTCGTTTGCTTGCTTTGTTCAGTTTTCAAAGGTCTACTTCGTTGCTTTTAAAAATGTTTCAGCAACTCTTATATCTTATCAGTTGACTTAATTCTTGTCAACTGTTTTTTCAAAAAGTTTTAAAAACTTTTTGAAACGATATTTCAGAAATGTGCTGTTTACTAAGCAACTTCGTTAGTTTAACAGTCGTTTTGGCAACTGTCAACAATTTTTTCAAAAATGTTTCAAGTTGTTTTCAATTGCATGACTGTTTCGTCAACGTTGATTAATTTACCACTAAAAAAAGACTAGGTCAACACAAAAATAGTAAGAATAATTTGAGATTATTCTCCACTTTACTTTAATATTCGGTTTTACACCGAATACAAAAAATTAACCTTGGTTAATAAAAAGAAAAGAACCCATACTTACATAAAAGTAACGATCTTATCTTTCAGTAAATTCGGAAAAAAATTTTTTACCTTTTTTTAGTTGAATCTTTTTTTCTATAAAAATTATAGGAGAACTAGGCTTTAAAACCTAGTTCTTCCAATAATCAATTAAAAAGATCAATTAAATCTCTTGGTGATGCAACAAAAATTTTGCATCCGGCTTTCTCTAGTTCTGCTTTTTTACCAAAACCATATAAGACACCTACTGGTAAAATATCATTTATTTTTCCACCTACAACATCATTTTCTCGATCACCAATCATCACGGCGTCTGCTTTATCATTTAATTCTGATTTTTCAATTCCATAAGCTAAAACTTCTGCTTTTTCGCTACGCTTATTATCCAAATCAGCACCATATATCCCAGTAAAATATTGTGTGTAATCCAAAAAGTCTAAAATTGCTTTAGCAAAAACTTCTGGTTTTGAAGTAGCTAAATAAATCTTTTTTTCTTTTGCTAATGTTAATAAACTCTCTTTAATTCCAGTATAAGGTGTTATTTCAAACATTCCACTTTGACGGTAATGTTCGCGATAAAACGCAACAGCTCTATTTGCTTGTTTTTCATCCATCCCTATTTTTTTAAAAGAGGTTAACAAAGGTGGGCCAATAAATGAATTTAGTTCTTCATCCGCTATATCTGTCAATTCCATTTTTTGTAGGGCATAACGAATAGAAGAAAATATTCCTTTTTGTGAATTAATAATGGTACCATCCAAATCAAAAAACAGATGATTTTGTTCCATAACAACACATCCTTTCTTTTTTATTACTATAACTATATAAGTAGTTTACTTCAAAGCAGCAAATTATGGTAAATAAGTTTTAACGCCTAATTCTTTTGGTAAAACTAAGTTAATAAGCATATTAATTGCTGTAAAGCAGATTAATCGTTATACTTACTTTTAGTAAGATAAATATTGTTCAATTTGGAGGAATAAAAATGGATACACAAATTAGAGGGCTTCATCACGTTACTGCTATGACTTCAAGCGCTGAAAAAATTTACCGCTTTTTTACTGACATCTTAGGATTGCGTCTCATTAAAAAGACAGTTAACCAAGATGACATTGAAACATATCATTTATATTTCACTGATGACTTAGGTTCTGCGGGAACAGATATGACATTTTTTGATTTTCCAGGTATCCCTAAAGGTACAAAAGGGACAAATACAATTTCTCGCACCTCGTTTCGTGTGAAAAATGATGCCGCTTTGACTTATTGGGCATCCCGCTTTGATGAATACAAAATCGAACATAGCGAAATCAAAGAACGCTTTGGTAAAAAATACATGGAATTTGAAGATTTTGACAATCAACGTTATCAATTAATTTCTGACCAAAATAATCACGGTGTTGCTGGTGGTACCCCTTGGAAAAATAGTAATGTTCCAAGTGAACATGCAATTATTGGCTTAGGACCAGCTTTTGTTACAATTGAAAATTTAGAACATATGAATTTAGTTTTAACAAATGTTTTAGGTTTTAAAGAAACAGCAAATGATGGCAACTTTCATTTATTCGAAATTGGTGAAGGTGGTAATGGGGCTAGTATCATCGTAGAACATCGCGACGATATTCCACGTGCGTCAGAAGGTTTCGGAAATGTTCATCACTTGGCTTTGCGTGTTGCTGACAAAGAAGCATTAGAGTGGTGGATTGATCGGATTAACGAATTGGAATTTCCAAATTCTGGTTTCACAGAACGTTTTTACTTCGCATCTGAATATTTTATGGCGGCTCCAAATGTTTTATTTGAACTCGCAACAGATGGACCAGGTTTCTTGGAAGATGAAACTTACGAAACAGCTGGCGAAATTTTATCTTTGCCACCTTTCTTAGAACCAAAACGACAAGAAATTGAAGATTATGTGCGTCCATTTGATACCAGTGACGCGAATACAAAGCGGGCGTAAGTTTGCTTTTAATTGATTAACTAATTCATAATTACCCGAACAACAGTATTATCATTGGGCTATTGTCTATAAATTGTTATGATTAACTCTAGACACTCAGATAATGCCATAAATGTTCGGGTATTATTTTATTTGCTCACATTCTTAAAGGAGGCTAATTTATGATTCATTTTTCTGCTGAGACATTGGCGCCAAAACAAAATTACAAATTTTTAACGGGAGCCGTTGCCCCCAGGCCCATTGCTTGGATTACAACAACAAGTAAAGAAGGTGGGATTGTAAATCTTGCTCCATTTAGCTTTTTTACTGTAGTATCCAGTGACTTGCCCTATGTCTTAATTGCAACTACGCGCAAGAATGGGCAAAAAAAGACACTGCCAGAAATTTAAGTCAGACAAAAGAAGGCGTTATTCATGTAGTTGATGAAACTATTTTACCTCTGATGAACGAAACAGCAGCAAATTTGAAACCAGATGAAAGTGAACTTTCTTTAATTGATATCCCAACTGTCAAAAGCCGTAGCGTTACACCCCCAGGTCTTGTGGATCCTCTCATTCGTTTAGAAGTCACTTTACAACAAGAAATTCCTTTAAAAAATGACGAGGATACTGTAGTTTCTGATTTATTCATTTTAAAAGTCTTGGATTATTATTTTAATGAAACTGTTTTTGATTTAGAGAAAGAATACATTTTAAGCGAAAAATTACGTCCAGTAGCCCGATTAGCCGGTAACAATTATGCGTTATTCGGTGAAGTTTTAAGCTTAGTCCGCCCAAATTAAAAAGACAGAGCTGTATTCAGGATATAGATTTCAATTTCGCTATATTTCTCTTAACAAAGAAGTTCAGATCTATTGCCTTTTTTACAATAGATCTGAACTTTTTTCTATTTTTACTTTTATTTTTCATTTAAATAAATTCCTGCTGCTTCATTTAGTAACGGAGTAAAAGAAGTATAAGTGGGGAAAAAGGCACTACTATTGCAATAAATATCCTCCATTGTCCAATTACTTCGGATAAGGACAGCTATTAAATCTAAAAAAGATTGAATCGGCTGCTTACCAATCAATTGCGCACCAATCAAGCGTTGTTGCGAATCGATATACACAGTCGCTTTTGTAGTAGTCAAATCTCCCACTGTAATTTGTTCATAGATCAAATTATTCTGTTCAGCTTTTCGCGCAGTTAACCCCACTGAGCCTAAATAATAATCAAAAAATTTCGTAGTTGATATATCCAAATGCTCAGGCACTGCTAGTTTTTTCTGTGCAATATTCAGCGCCGCAATTCGACCTGTTTGCAACGCGTCCATTACTAAAGACAAGCGGACTCTTTTTTTAGTTATCAAATCCGGTAAAGCAATTAAATCCCCGATAGCATAGACATCTGGATAATTTGTCTGTAAATATTGATTTACTTTAATAGTTTTATCAGGTAAAAGTATTAGTCTATCCCAATATAAGCTACTATTTGGACGAGAATTTTTTGCAATAATTAATATGTCACAATCAATATTTTCCTGTAGCAATTGGAGGGACAATCCTTTATTTCCTTCTTCTATTTTAATGATTTGGTTTTCTAAATAAAGGGATGCCCCCTTTTCTTTGAATTTATTCTTTAGAAAATCGCTTATTTTTTCGTTATAATATTCGTGAACCAAGTGTTGGCCAGAACCAATTAAAACTACTTTTTTACCTACATTTAGTAAAGATTCAGCTAACTCCAACCCGACATATCCAACTCCAGAAATCGCAATGCAATTTGATTTTTCTATGGCGGCTAAGGTACTTTCTGATTCTGAGAATGATTTATAACTATAAACTTTAGACATACCTTCATATTTTTTTGGAAGATATTGTTTTGCCCCTGTTGCCAAAATTAACTCATCATACGTTTCTTCATAAAAATTTTTACCGTTTGTAAAATAGACTTTTTTATATTCCCACATAATTTTGGTTACTTTGTAACCGAAAAAAGTTTTGATGCCTATTTTTTCTAAATCTGCAGGTGCTGTTATCGCTTCTTTCAAATCACATATGTGACCGGATAGTACTAAATTTATACCGCTAGCTATAAAGGGAGTTGTCTTTTCTTTTTCAATTAAAATAATCTTACGACTAGGATCTAGTCTCCGCAATTCCCTAGCTGCCATTTGTCCACTATGAGAAGCACCGATAATTAATGTTTTTTTCATCTATTATCTCCATTTTTTCATTCCACTTCATTTTTCTTGTTTTTTTTAACGATATATAGTTATATTTAATCAAACAATATCCTTTAAAAATAATATATCTACTCAGGATTAAGTAAAAGGAGTGTTATTTTGTTAAAAAGAGAGCTATTGGAAAAGCCATATGATTTAATGAACGATATCTTAGTTTATCTATACAACAATGGTGGAAATTGTCCAAAAGAGGAACTTTGTGTGAGTTTGGTCATTACACCAAATACATTAACAGAATATTTTACCTTATTAAAGGAATTTATTAAAAACAATGGTTTTTCCAATCAAATTGCACTAAAAGAAGAACGTCAAAATCTTATTCTGATAAAAAAACATGATTTTCCACTAAAACTCTGCTACCTGAGATTTTTAGAACAATCTATAAAATTTCAAATAATAAAATGGCTTTTCACCAATGGCACGATCAATGCGCCTATCTTCCAAAACCATTTTAACATTAGTTCTGCTACTTACTATCGCCGAGTAGGTGAATTAAATGAACTGCTACAAGAATTTCGCTTAAGTATTAAACGAGGAAAATTAGAAGGCGACGAAAATCAAATTCGCTATTTTTACTTTTCTTATTATTGGTTTTTAAAAGAAAATAAAAGTGAATTTAGTAAAGAAGTCAATCAACTTTATAGTCCGCTTATTCAAGAACTTAGAGAAAAACTAACAATCTCTTTTGACCCAATGGAAGTATTACAAATAAAATTATGGATGAAAATCTCTTTTACTCGTCTAAATCAAACACGCAATTATACCTTTTCAAGTGACTTTGAGAAAAAAGATCGTCCGCTTTTCGATGAAATAAACACAATATTGTTTCAATATATGAAAAGTTACGATAGACCTTATACTCTCCACGAGGGATTAATGTTTTATGACTTTTTTTGTAGCTTACGTAACTTTTCGCCTTATTCTCCTTTTGCTTTTCGTCTTGCAAAACAACAACGAGAAGAACAAACGTACCTTGACTATCAAAATCAACAAATTTTGTATTATTTGCAACAAATCGGCTATATTGAAAATAAAGTTTTTCCAAAACGTAATTTGATTCTGTCACATTATTTATATCAATATCATTCACAATTATACTATTTTGATGGCTTTGTTTTAAACTTCGATGCGTGGGGAATTTACTTAACTGTTGAAAGTTTAAGAAATCCTATTAACTCTGAAGAAATCCAGAAATTCATGGATTTCTGCCAAAAACAATTTTTTCCAGATGATCCTATTCAACGTTATCGGAATATCTTATCTGAAATCAATTACTCTTCAATTTTGAATATCGCCCAAGATTTATCAAATCAACACATTTTGATTTCTGTTCATCACAGTATTAATTCTTATCTAGCAGCATTGACCATTCAACTTATAAAAAATACACTGGGAAATAAATATGAACTTGAATTAAGCGTTTATGATGAAGATACTCCTAGTGACATTTTACTTTCAAATGTCTATCTTACTTCTTTTGAAGAACAGGAAAGCTATTACTATGTCTTTTCTGATTGTTGCAATCAATATGATCTAAAAGAAATTGAAAAAATAATACAAAATATCATTTCCAATCGATTTACGCAAAATATTTATGATTCTTGATGCAGCAAAAAAAATTTTTTCCTTAATTACGCGAGTTAATCGTTATGACCCAACTGAGAAGAACACGCTATTTTTCTTTAATCAAATATTGCTCATGCGTCAAGGAAATTATTTTTTAAATCTACAAGAACATTTTCCAATATGGAAATATCTTGCGATACTTTTAATAACACACTTCTTCCCTGTATTTGAGCAATAATAGTTTTTGTTTAAAAAATACCGCTTCAAGTAGCCTTTATCACTACTCGAAGCGGTATTTGTCTACGGTCTGATTCCAAGGAATTTAATTCCTTGGAATTTTTTGTTATGTAGCTTTATTCCTTATTACCATTCAACTGTAATTATTTCCAAAATCATCTAGCTGGGTTTGTAATTCATTTATTTCTTCGTACAATTGCTCTATTTCCTCTTTTACTTCCTCTAGTGTTGCACCATTTATGCTGTAACCTTTATAATAAGCCGTCATATACTCGCTTTCTTCTAAGTGTTGTAATTTATCTCTTAATTTCCCTAAAAGTTCAATATTGGACTCATACTGCAATTCATTCATATTGATATGCTCCTCTTTAACTTAGGCCAATGCATTGGGTGGCATCAACTGGGGCCCGTTTTTTTCTCTGGCCAATACCCAATCATCGTTATCCCACATTTCTGTCTTTCGGCGTCCGTGAGAATAATCCCAACGCGAGTCAATTTCCATCTCAATTATTTGATTATCTGCTCCCAATGTAACCCAATTGTAACTTCCATTAGCATGTGCATACTTAATCCAAAGAACAGGAAACTGAGCTGTCTTATTTTCCAAAGTAATTTGCCGCTGTTGGCGTTCAATTCGGATAAAGGATAATCTCCTTGCGTAACTAGAATCACTCTTTAAAAAAGTTTTTTGGGCAACTTCTTGAGCTAATTGGGAAGATGGAAGCTTACCAGTAGGAATAGTGGTTAAATTTTTAATACTTAAAATAGTAGTGTTCGAAAAAACTATGATAATACGAGGACCATTTAAGCTGAAGATGCCATCTTCTTGAAAACGCCAAACAGTTACAGCTTTATTATTTCGATAGACGTTTTTCTCCTCTACTAATTGGTAAGAATCCGGTATCGTAACCATCCCTTTTAATAATTTTTCGTGCTTCATCCTTAAACCCTCCTTTAGATTAAGAATTTAATTTATGAATAGCCGTAATAAATACATTTTGTTCCTCTGGTGTTAAGGGTTGTAAAAACATTTCATTCACTAATTTCAAATTATTCAAGATAATATGGTACATTTCTCTTCCCTTTGGTGTTAAGGAAAGGAGATATCCGCGGCGATCACTAGGATTTTCCTTGCGTATAACGTAATTACTATCCATCAATTTTTGTAATGCCCGTGTGACATTACTGGCGTTTACTCCCGTTAGTTGGACAAGCTTTTCTTGTGGTAAATCACCAAAATCATATAGTTTTAAGATGTAATAATACAGACTAGAATTTAATTCATAAGACATCAAATAACGATCAATTAGTTGGATATATTGCCGACTAACAGTTGGTAATTTTTTTAAAATATCAATTTCATTGCAATCGTGATCCAAAAATACATCTCCTTCTTATATTTATTATTTGTTTGCGCAAGCAAATAATAAAACATTAACTGAATAACGTCAACTATAAAGATCCATTTAATAAATTAAAGCTTACATATTATTATGTAAGCTTCTGTTCAAGACCTGAAATCAGATGGCTTGTACCGATTAATTCTGATTTGATTAGTTATCTTTAGTAGATTATTATAATAAACAGCAAATATATTCATTCCAAGGCTGGCTTAAAAGTAAATTGGGAGCTTTCAATTTATTATTCCAAAATAATACTACAAACAGGGCTCTTATACTTTCCTTCTATTATAAATACCCAACCCTTTAAGAAAATTACGCATATATTTATCTCCACAAGGTTTAAAATTTCGTTGTCCTTCTTTTCGTAAAAAAGCGCCAATCTCCCCCTTTGATGGATAAAGCTCAACCTCGGCAAAAATAGCTAAGATATCTTCTGTAGTCATGGAAAGTGCAATTTTTAACTTTTTCAACAACACATTATTGATATTTTTAATTTCCTTACTCTTTTGTGACGTCCCTTCTATAGCGGGTTTATCTTTTTGTGGTCCTCTTGCTAAGATAATTAAGCCATTTAAAAATGAATCAAAAATCTGATTATTAATGGCTTTTTCGTAAATATTTTTTTCTGCACTGTCTTCGTGTTTACCTTGAGTTTTTGTCAGCATTGCTCGAGCTTCTTCTTTAGTTACCGAAACACCACCAAGTTCAAAAGCTTTTATTAAATCCGTATCTTTAAGATCAATTGCGTATCGCAATCGTAATAATCGATCGTTATTATTCATTTCTTCCTCCAGTTTTCTTATATTATATATGGAATAGATTTCTGTTTTTTATTAGTTAGGATTTAACTTCCCTAGATTGTTTTATAAATATCTTAGATTGTCATTATTTGTGATACGGTTCCCCATTATTTATCCGAAAAGCGCGATATATTTGCTCCACTAAAATCAAACGCATTAATTGATGGGGATAGGTCATTTTGCCAAAGGAAATTTGCGTATTACTACGTTTTATAACCTCTGGACTTAAACCCAGAGAGCCACCAATTACAAAAACAAAACTACTTTTTCCTCGGAGCATTAATTGTGAAATTTGTTTAGCAAAAGCTTCACTAGTTGGGTTTTCTCCTTCAATTGCCAATGCAAAAACATAATCTTGTTCTCTAATTTTAGCCAAGATGCGTTCGCCTTCTTTTTCCTTTACCTGCACCATTTGTGCGTCACTTAAATTTTCTGGTGCTTTTTCATCAGGTACTTCGAGTAACTCAATTTTTGTATAGCCACCGAGACGTTTTACATATTCTTTTATCCCTTGAACTAAATATTTTTCTTTTAATTTACCGACTGCAATGATTTTGATTTGCATGTTTTTCCTCTTTTCCCCAAGTGTTAATAAGTCTGTTTTAGTTTACCACAAAGTTTTACACAGTCCTGTTTCTTTTTGATAAATATTTGTCACGCAAAAAAGCCTGCTTGTCCCTATTAACCCCACCCAAACATACGTTTCTATCCTTTTATCCACATTGTTCACAAGTCTGTGGATAACTAATCCCCAGTTCTTTTTTATGCTTGTATCGACTATTTTTAAAGGAACAAGATAAAATTTCGTTATTTGTGAAATATTTCATACCAACTTCTTCATATTTTTTTCAAAGTCTATAATTAGACTAAACTCAGCAATAAATCATATACTATACTTATAAGAATTCCACATTAAGGGGGAAAAAACATGCAAAGAAAAAAATCAGGAGGCACATTTAGCCGTTTTTTAGTCGGATTATTAGGTGGTGTCTTAGGGGCTGTCTTAGTCGGAGGCGGCTACTTATTAGCTACAGGAGCAGACTTGCAACCAAATAATAACGCAACTGAACAAACAACCACTGCAAGTGGAGATACCAAAGTCTCAAATGTCAAAGTCAATGCAGATACAGATATTACCTCAGCGGTGGATAAAGTCCAAGATGCAGTTGTTTCTGTCATTAACTTACAAAAACAACAAGCCTCATCAAGTAATCCTTTTGGCGATTTATTTGGTCAAGGACAATCTGAAGCAGAATCTGAAAGTGATAGCGAATCAGGTGGCTTACAAGCTGTCGGTGAAGGTAGTGGTGTCATTTATAAAAAAGACGGTAAAACCGCTTATGTTGTAACCAATAATCACGTTGTTGAAGGACAAGATGGTTTGGAAGTCGTTTTAAAGAATGGTGAAAAAATCAAAGCTGAGTTAGTTGGAACAGACAGTTATACCGATTTGGCTGTTTTAAAAATCAGCAGTGATAAAGTTGATAAAACAGCTACGTTCGGCGATTCTTCAGAATTAAAAGTTGGCGAACCTGCGATTGCTATCGGCTCCCCACTCGGTTCACAATATGCAAACTCTGTAACCTCTGGGATTATTTCTTCATTAAATCGCCAAGTAGCTGATTCTCAAACCGGCGTCAATATCAGTGCGATTCAAACAGATGCTGCGATTAATCCGGGTAACTCTGGTGGCCCATTAGTAAATATCGCTGGTCAAGTGATTGGAATTAACTCAAGTAAAATTGCTTCAACAAATTCTTCAAGCTCTGATATTAGTGTTGAAGGCATGGGCTTTGCCATTCCAAGTAACGATGTAGTCTCCATTATTAATCAGCTTGAGAAAAATGGTAAAGTTATTCGTCCAGCACTTGGTATTACTATGGTTGACTTATCTGCGGTAACGTCACAACAACAAGAACAAATTTTGAAAGTACCAAATACTGTAAAAAACGGCGTGGTTATCACTTCTGTTCAAAATGCTACGCCAGCAGAGCAAGCTGGTTTAAAACAATATGATGTTATTACAAAACTTGATGGAAAAGAAGTTGATTCCAGTTCTGATTTGCAATCTGCTTTATACAAGAAAAAAGTTGGCGATTCCATTGAAATTACTTACTACCGTGGTAGTAAAGAACACACAACTAAAGTTTCATTAACTATTGATCAGTCTGCTTTAAAGCAAAATAATTAATTTAAACAGGAATTCACCTGCAGTCATCTGATTGCAGGTGTTTTTGTCTAAAACAAAAAGAACCTTTCACAGTATTTGTATCGTCCTTATTGTTAGATTTTTAATCTAACTTTTTAGGCGTACTACATTCTGCGAAAAGTTCTTTATTTAGGCTAACTTAAATTCACTACCCACAACAGCATCTTGACTTAATTCTAAAATGCCTTTTTTCTGTGGTGCATTAGGCAATTCTAATTCTTTAGCTGAACAAATCATACCATAGCTTTCTACACCCCGTAACACACCCGGCCAAATTAGCATTCCATCAGGCATCATCGTCCCAGGTTTTGCAACTACTACTTTCAATCCTTCACGAATATTGGCAGCACCGCAGACAATCTGCAGCACTTCTCCATTATCAACTTCCGTTTGTGTAATTGATAGATGATCGCTATCAGGATGTGGCACACAGCTTTTGACAAACCCAACCACAAAATGTGGCGCATGATCATAAGGTAGCTTCTCACTAAATCCAGAAATTGCTAACTTTTCATTTAATAGATCAATTTGCTCGTCTGTTAGTGAAATGGCGCCACTGCCAGTTAATGATAGAAATTCAGAAACGTGAAAAAAATTCCAACCGACAATTGTACCTGCGCTATTTTTAATTTGCGCAATATTGAATTTTCGTTCAACAGTTTGTTCTAATCCCTTATCGTCAGCCATCATTACTATTAAAGTGTCGCCAACGTGGGCTTTGTTGTATGCAAAAATCACAACGTTTCCTCCTCAAAAAACTCTTTCAAAATTTGTAGCGTAATTGTCTTAACTACCGCTAGCTATCTTACCAAAAAAGAAGGATGTCGTCATGCTTTTTCGTTTTTTTCTTCATAAGTTACAACTAAAACATCACAGGGAGCTTCTCGGATAACAAAACTTGCTACACTTCCAGTCATAAATCGTTCGACAGCATTTAAGCCTGATTGGCCAACCATCACTAAATCAATAGCGTATTTTTCCGGTAGTTGCTGCGCCATTGCACTTTTGGCTGAGCCATACGCGATAATGCCTTCAATATTGGTAAAGTCAACAGACTTACCATATTTTTTACACTCTTCAATTAGTAATTTGGCCGTATTGGCTTCTTGATCGACAATATTTTGATTCAACGAACTATACCCCATTAAAACTGGAACATTTTGTTGAATGACATTGGCAACGTAAACTTTACCATCATTGCGCCGTGCAACTTCCACAGCTTTTTGAAAAGCCTGAGTTGCCTGTTCTGAACCGTCAATACCGACTAAAATGTTTTGATATGCCTGTTCACTCATAGTAATCTCCTTCTTTATGCTTGTGGTAAGTTATTTAGAAATTCTTCAATTTCTCCTTTTGTTTTACGATCTTTATTGACCAAACGACCTAGCTCTTTACCATCTTTAATCGCTACTAAACTCGGTATGCCAAAAATATTCCATTTAGCTGCAACATCAATGTATTCATCACGATCGACTTCAATAAATTGAAATTGAGGAAAATCTGCCTCAATTTCTGGTAACGCCGGCTTAATAAAACGACAGTCTCCACACCAATCAGCGGTGAAGAAAAAAACATTTTGCCCCTTATCTACGTAAGTCGCTAATTCTTCTAAATTCTTAGGAATAATCATAATATCTCCTTTTTACACTTTACTCGTAAAATTGGTAAGGTTACTGAAATTTAGCTAGTTAAAAGTAAATAATTTAACTTACAACTGCCAATTATTTGCCACCAACAATGGTAGCTACTGTACTTTTATCTAAACCTTTTAATGTTTGAATTAACATTTCACGAGCTGCTTCAAAGTCGGCAATACTAAACATCGTTTGGTGTGTATGAATGTAGCGTCCACAAACCCCAATAACTGTACTTGGTACACCTTCATTAGTTGTATGCGCCGCACCGGCATCTGTTCCGCCTTTTGAAACAAAGTATTGATACGGAATATTGTTTGTTTCTGCTGTATCTAACAAGTATTCTTTCAAGCGTGGCAACATAATCAAACCTGGATCATAAATTCGCATTAACGTGCCTTCACCTAAATGACCAAAAGTACCGTTTTTTGTGACCGTATCATCAGCTGCAGAACAATCAACGGCAAAAAATAAATCCGGTTTAAATTTAGAAACAGAGGGTTTTGATCCTCTTAAACCAACTTCTTCTTGCACATTCGCACCGGCAATTAAAGTATGACCTAATTTTTCATTTTCTAACGCTTCTAAGGCTTCTAAAACAAGTGTACAGCCATAGCGGTTATCCCATGCCTTACTAATAATATTTTTGCCGTTTGCAGTTTTAATCGTTTCCACTTGCGGTACGATTGTATCTCCTGGTAACACTCCATACTCTAGAGCTTCTTCTTTTGAAGTAAAACCAGCATCAAATAAAATACTGTCCACAGAAACATTTTGTTGGCCACTTGTTCCTCGCAATAAATGTGGTGGAACGGAACTAGAGATACATGGGTAGTTATGACCCGTGGCTGTTTTTAAAGTAAAACGTTGTGCCGAAACAACGTAAGGATTCCAACCACCTAATGGTACAACTTTAAATAAACCGGTTGCCGTAATTTCTGTCAACATGAATCCTACTTCGTCCATATGAGCGGCTACCATTACCCGTGGTGCTGATGCGTCTTCATTATGACGAATACCAAAAAGTCCACCCAGACCATCTTGTTGAATTTCATCCACAAGTGGTGTCATTTTTTCTTTCATGTATGCTCTGACTTCATGTTCAAAACCACTTGTTCCTTGTAATTCTGTTAGTTCTTTAATACGTGCAAATGTTTTTTCTTCCATCTATTTACGCCCGTAGGCTAACCCTTCTTTCATAAAAAATCTTTACATGCCTATTATAGCATAACAAACTCAAAGCAAAATTGATTCAATACGAAAGTAGTTTTTTCTATTTATTTTTTTACTTTGTGCTAAAATAAAAGTGGATAAATAATGAAGACACACTCTAGCTGTTAATAGCAGAGATTATTGGATGAAAGAGTATAGGAGGGCGCCGAATGAACAACGAAAATGAATTTTCATATTTTAAAGGCGGACTGGCGCTGGGAATGAGTGTTGGTCTGGTCGGTGGAATGGCTTCGGCCTTTTGGCTACAGCAAAAAAGAACATTGCGGGCAGATAATGTTTTACACATTGTAAAAGAGGAATTTTTAAAAGAAGGCCCAATTGAAGGATCTTGGATTAATTTTGAAAAACAACCATTGCGAAAATTTGCCATTCATTCTGAAGGCTATGAAGGCGGTATCACACGCTTAGAAGATGACCAATTGGTGACGTATGAATTTTTAGCTGATGCGAAAACTGGGACTGTTCTAGATGTTAAGCGAGTAAAAATTAGCGAATGATTCCAAATTGGCAAAAAGTTGCTACATTTATGAATTGCGATAAAAAAACGACTGCAAAGGCCTATACTACTAAACCTTTGCAGTCGTTTTTTATCG
The DNA here is from genome assembly GCF_011397115.1 of Enterococcus saigonensis. Lineage (NCBI taxonomy): Bacteria > Bacillati > Bacillota > Bacilli > Lactobacillales > Enterococcaceae > Enterococcus > Enterococcus saigonensis. Next base: position 2,167,376 of record NZ_AP022822.1, read on the forward strand.
TATTTTCTTTCCTGTATTAAACGTGAGAATACACCGCGGACAAAAATAATCTGCGTATGTTTCAACGTAACACATACAACATTGCTTAAAAAGCGCATCTTGTTTTATCCCAGTGATGTCAATTATGAAGGCTGATGTTTCAGCTTTTCATTTTTTTACTTTGCTAAGCGATAAATAGCATCGGCATATATTGCTGTTGCTCGCAATAAATCGTCTAAAGTCATAAATTCATTTGCTTGGTGCATCGTATCCACATAGCCTGGGAACATCGCGCCATAAGCTACACCACGTTCCAACAAGCGTCCATAAGTCCCTCCACCGATAATCTTTTCATGACCTTTTTCGCCAGTATGATCTTCATAAACTGACAATAATGTCGCTACCAATGGATCATCTTCTGGTACGTAATGTGGTAACATATTCCGTTCGTTGTGAGTAATGGAAGCACCTTGCATGCCTAATTTACCATCAACAGAAATTTCTAAGCCTTCTGCCGTAACCCCTTTTGGATAACGGAAGTTCATCGCGATAAAGTTATCAGCTTGAAAACCATCAGTACTTTCTTTAAAAGCAAACAAACCAGCATTCATTGTAAGTTTGCCCATTTTTTCATCTTCGTAAGCTACGCCTAACTTTTCACCGTAAAAATCTTCATGGATAATTGTGCCTGCTACGTGCAAGAATTGTTTTGCGCCACCACCAAATTTGAATTGATCTAAAAATAACGCTAAGAAAGTTCCTGCATTTATCCCAGATTGTGGACTAGCACCATGTGCACTTTTACCAACTAATTCTAATGAAGCTTCTACACCTTCAACTGTAATTGTGCCTGTAACAGGATTTTTTTCAACAAAGTCATAAAATGCTTTTTCCATTGCTAGAGCTTCCTGATCACTTGGTAAGATAACTTTAGCATTTGCTGCCCCAGGAACCATATTTTCTCTTAAACCAGCGGCGAAATTTTTCAATCGGTATTCGCCTTCGTTATTGCCGTGGAAGTGTGCACCTAATGTGATATTCCCTTTTTCACCGTTAATAATTGGAAATTCAGCATCTGGTGAGAAACCAAAATCTGGTTTTTCTTCATGTTCAAAATAATAATTCATGTCTGCCCAACCAGATTCTTCATCAGAACCAACGACAAAGCGAATTTTTTTACTTAGTGGTAAGCCTAAATCACGAACAATTTTCATACCATAATAAGCTGCCATACTTGGCCCCTTATCATCAGAAGAACCACGTGCAAAAATTTTGCCATCTTTCAATTCTGGTTCGTATGGATCTGTCTCCCAACCATCACCAGCAGGTACCACATCCATATGGCCAAAAATACCAAGAGTTTCGTCACCTTCACCAAATTCAATATGTCCGGCATAGTTAGCGACATTTTTAACTGTAAATCCATCTCTTTCACCATAAGCCAGCATATGTTTTAAAGCATCCCGTGGCCCTGGGCCAAAAGGCGCATCTACTGTTTTTTTGTTGTCATCTCTTTCACTGTTAATGCGCAGTAAGTCGAATAAGTCTTTTAACAAATCGTCTTTTCGAGCTTCGACTTCTTTTTGCCAATTAATTTCCATCTGCATTTCCTCCTGACAATTACGAGACTTTGATTTGAACTTTCTTGTTCTAATTCTCCATCTCCGTATAAATCTTCGTTATTTTCCCACCCATCATACCACTTTTAAAGGCTTTTTGACAAAGGATGGTGACTGATTTTTGGTAAGGTCAGCAAGATTAGTTATAATGGAATCAAAGAATGTACGACACAAAAATGAAGTCGAGTAAATTTTGTTGTTAAAAACAATATAAAGGAGTAAAAATGGAAACTCTAACTGAAGAAATTTTAACGACCGTGATAAAAAAACGACCGGCAATTTCCCATAAAGGATCTTTTGGCCGTACTGTTTTAATCGGAGGTAACACCCAGTACGGCGGTGCCATCATCATGAGTGCGGAAAGCTGTCTCAAAAGCGGTGCAGGTCTGGTAACAGTCATTACCGCAAAAGAAAACCACGCCCCCCTTCATGCTCGTTTACCTGAAGTAATGGTATTGGATTGGCATGATCAAGCAGCTATTACCGCATCTATCTGCAATGCAGACGTGGTCTTAATTGGACCTGGCCTAGGATTAACAAACCATAGTCTGATTTTATTAAAATTAGTCTTAGACTTACAAGAAAAACAATGGCTTGTCATTGATGGCTCTGCGATTAGCTTATTTGCACAAGAAAAACTTACTCTTTCTCACCCACACAAGACCGTTTTTACCCCACATCAAATGGAGTGGCAGCGTCTTAGCGGGATTCCCATCGTGGAACAAAATGAATTAGCCAATCGCGCCTTTCAAAAAAAGTTAGCTGCCAGTATTGTTGTTAAAAGTCATCGCACAGAAATTTATACCAACAAGAATATTTATCGGTGCCCTTTAGGCAATTCCGCCATGGCTACAGGAGGGACAGGCGATACATTGGCTGGTATGATTGCAGGTTTTTTGGCACAATTTCCCAGAAAAGATGCTACTATTTGTGCAGCTGTCTATCTTCATAGTTATATCGGGGATTTGCTTGCTACTGAAAACTATGTCGTTTTACCAACAACTATCAGTGCTGCACTTCCGCATTATATGTGTTATTTCAGCAACTAATCTATTTTATTAGATACACACGTCAAATAAAAATTTTAAACCTAAAAACTGGATCCAACACTTTTGCAAGCATTGGACCCAGTTTATCATTTATCTGTCAAAAAATAGTCACTTTCTACCCAATTGGTTTATACCTGCTGCTTTTACAATTTTTCCCAATGCCAGTTTCGAACCTCTGGTATATCTACACCATTGGTTCGAATATAGTCATGGTGATAATTCAGTATATCTGCCATTTTCTGAACAAATTCAGCACTTTTAGCCCCATAGACAGCCTGTGCTGCAACTTGTGCAACATGAAAACGATCCATCTCAGAGAATACCCGCATATCAAACGGCGTTGTAATATCCCCATTTTCCCGATAACCGTGGATGTGAAGATTGCGGTTCTCACGATTAAAGAAGATATCGCGAATCAATCCTTCATAACCGTGAAAACAAAATATAATTGGCTTATCTTTGGTAAAATAGCTGTCAAATTCTTCATCTTTTAAGCCCCGAGGATCAATAGTCGGATGACGCAATTTCAATAAGTCGACAACATTAATAAAGCGAATCTTTAAATCAGGAAATTCTTTGTGTAAGATTGTGATCGCTGCTAATGCTTCTAAATTGGGCTCAGTACCGGCTGCAGCAAGGACAACATCTGGATTTTCATTTTCTTCAGTTGAGGCCCAATCAATAATTTTCAAGCCATCTTTCACCAATACTTCTGCTTCTTCAACAGAATAAAATTGAGGCCGTGGGTGTTTAGACGATACGATTAAATTAATTTTTTCAGTTGACGTTAGCGTCTTTTCCATTACTGCCATCAAGGTATTGGTGTCCGCTGGTAAATATTCACGGATAAACTCCGGTTTTTTCTCAGCTAAATGGGTTAAGATGCCTGGATCTTGATGTGTATAACCATTATGATCTTGTTGAAAAGCAGTAGAAGTAGCAATCAAATTTAAAGAAGGATATTGTTTTCGCCAAGGTTGTTCTTTAGCTTTACGCATCCACTTGAAATGTTGTGTAATCATGGAGTCCACCACACGCAAGAACGCTTCATAGGAGGCAAAAAAGCCATGTCTGCCGGTTAGAACATATCCTTCTAAGAATCCTTCGCTTTGGTGTTCAGACAATTGTGAATCAATCACTCGTCCTGCTGGCGACAACCACTCATCATATTTTGGCTTTTCTAGTTCTAACCATTGCCGATTTGTGGCAGAAAATATCTCATTTAAACGATTCGACTTCGTTTCATCCGGCCCAAAGACACGAAAATTATGCGGATTAGCGACGATTAAATCCCGCGCAAATTTACCAAATTCAATCATATCTTGCGCAGTTACAGCTCCGGGTGTCGTAGTATCAATAGCATATTTATACCAATCAGTCATTTTTAATGGTTGGGGATTAAGTCCACCGTTTGTAATTGGATTTGCAGACATCCGTTGTTTTCCTTTGGGTGCTATTTCGCGAATTTCCGCTTTGATCGTCCCATTTTCATCAAATAGTTCTTCTGGACGATATGATTTTAACCACTTAACCAAAGCATCACTATGAGTCATGTGAGTACCATCTACTGGAATAGGCACTTGATGCGCCCGAAAACTACCTTCAATTGTCTCCCCATCCCATTCTTTTGGTCCCGTCCAACCTTTTGTCGTGCGACAGATAATCATTGGCCAATGAGGCATTACTGCTTGTTCAGCTGGTTTTTGCCGCGCTTTTGTTTGGATCTCTTTAATTTTTTCTATCGCTTCATCCATAACTTTTGCCATTTGAAAATGTAAGATTGCTGGATTATCTCCGACAACAAAAAGAGGTGTCCAGCCCATCCCTTCAAAATACTTTTGCAAATCTTCATCTGTTTTCCGAGACAAAATTGTCGGATTGGAAATTTTTGCCCCATTTAAATGTAAAATAGGTAAAACTGCGCCATCATTAACTGGGTTAATAAATACATTTGAAAACCATGATGTTGCCAAAGGACCTGTTTCTGCTTCTCCATCTCCCACGACTGTAGCAGCAATAACTGCTGGATTATCCAAAATAGCCCCTGTCGCATGAGATAAAGAATAGCCTAGTTCACCGCCTTCATGAATAGATCCTGGTGTTTCTGGTGCCGCATGAGAAGCAATGCCTCCTGGAAACGAAAAGATCTTACATAATCGTTTTAAACCAGCTTCATCCTGTGTAACTTCAGGATAAATTTCAGAATAACTACCATCAATATAAGAATTTGAAACCATTACCTGACCACCATGCCCCGGGCCTTCAATGTAAAACATGTTTAAATTGTATTTATTAATTACACGATTTAAATGGGCATAAATGAAATTTTGTCCCGCAATCGTTCCCCAATGACCAATCGGATGAATTTTGACATCTTTTTTTGTCAGTTCACATTTAAGCAAGGGATTGTCCTTTAAATATATTTGTGCAACTGAAATATAATTTGCCGTACGCCACCATGCATCAACTTTTGCTAAATAAGCTTTTGAATCATAATCTACTGTCATTGTTATGCTCCTTTTAATTAAGTTTTCTGCTAGATTACTGTGCCAAGACATATTTATTACTAAAAAATTTGGACCCGTTCTTTATTTTTTCAAAACTTTCTTACTATTTAATGGTACCACAATCCATTAACAAAGGCGGTTTTTACGTCTTTTACAGCTTTTAACAAAAAAATCCTCTAACTAAGAGAACCTGCAGATCAGAGGGACACTTAGTCAAAGGAGTTTTTATCGTTTATTCAATTAAGGCTTAATCAAACTATCTACCATTAATTTCACATACCCAATTAACCCATCTGGATTAATATGGGTACTATCATCATAAAACCATTCATTATGATTAATACTGTAATCATACCAATCGATAATCGTTAAATTCTTATATTGTTTTGCCATTTTTGTTAAGGCAGCATTTACTGTTCCTTGTGTGCGGACACTTGGCGCCCGCATATTGATCCAATAAACTTTGCGATTATTTCCCATAATCTGCATAATATCGGCAAATTGCTGATCTGTAAATGGACTATTCGTACCAAGTCCAATAATAACTGTATCATGTAATAACTTATCATCTTTTAGCTTTTGGAGTAAATCAACACTAGCATATACTTGTCGATTAATTTCAGCATCCACAACCGAGTTAGGGAACATCTCGTTTAACCCGGCGGCAGCACCCAACATAACAGAGTCTCCAAAAAAGGTGAACTTCGCTTCGTCTGCTTGTTTAACCTGTGCATCGGTCACGCCATATTTCTTGGCTAACACTAAATGTTGTTCCGCTTGTTTTGCTGTTGCCTCTTTATCTTGACTTTTAGCAGTTGAACTAGTCGCAGTCTTTTCTTTGGCCGATTTTTTTGATTCAGCCGCAATCTTACGATTTGCCAAAATCTGTTCTTTCATCCTTTGTTGATTAGCATCCACATGGTTGACTGGCGCAATGACTAAACCAACAACTGTAATTCCTAAAACAGTAATAGCAGGAAGTAAGGCTGGCTTATCCAAACTTAAAATTGGCTTTTTAAACCAGCTTTTGACAGTTTGCCACGTTTGACTGTAATCAAAATGTTTTAAAGGCTTTTCAAAAAACTGATAGGATAATTCGCTCAACGTGATAATAAGAAAAATTTCAATTACTGTATGCAACAACACGTTATCTGCCAAATTTTTTATTTTTGCTTCGTAAAAAATCATAACCGGATACTGGTACAAATAAATCCAATAACTGCGACTACCAACGTAATGAAATATCGGATTACTTAACCACTTATTTAAACTAGCTCCAGGATGTACAACCACTGCAATTAACAACACACATAAAATACTAATTAAAAAGAAACCACCATAATAAAGAAAACTATTCTGGTCACTTAAGAAAAAGAAACTCAGAGTCAAAAGAAGCAACGCAGCTAACCCTACCCCATTTAATAAGCGCTTCGCTTCACGGGGGATTTTTTCTTTTAAGTGATTCGAGGGCCAAATAAATGCCAAAGCACTCCCTAGCCAAATACCAAAGACACGAGTGTCTGTCCCATAATAAACCCGCGTTGGATCACTACCAGGTTTAAATAAAATCGCCATCCATATAGCCGAAGCCACAGCACCAATCATAATGGCAATAAAAATTTTCCCCTTCTTTTTCAAAACCAACATCAAGATGATAAATAAAATAGGCCAGATTAAATAATTCTGCGCTTCAACAGCAATATACCAAATATGAGTAAATGGCGACTCGTTGTTGAAACGATCAAAATAAGAAGCCCCATTGTCAATTTGCCACCAATTATTGAAAAATAGGAGGCTACTAAAAAAAACACCCCGCAAATTATTCAAAAGATTACGCTGAAACAACGTAATATACGTAGTAGAAAGCACCATTACCAATGCTAAATTGGGCCACAGCCGCTTTAATCGTTTTTTGTAAAAGGTCAGCAAGCGAATTTTTCCTGTTGCTTGCCATTCTTGATTTAAATGATCGGTAATCAGATAACCTGAAATTGCAAAAAATATCGCTACTCCTAAATAACCACCTTTTACTTTATCTGGTAAAAGGTGATAGAAGATAACGCCTAAAACAGCCAAGGTACGTACACCGTCAAGGCCGGTAATATATCGTCGTTTTGTTTTTTGTTCCATGACTTCGCCACTTTTCAAAATAAATTCTTGTAGATCATTTTTCTAGCTTGCTATCTATAGTTCTTCTTCATAAAAGCGTCCTAAAATTTGAACGTTCTCAGCAATACTCACAAAAGCCCTTGGATCAGACTCTCGCATGGCCTGTCGAAGTAAAGGTAACTCAAAACGCGTACAAACGGTTAAAAGAACCGTTTGCTTGTCGTGTTTATAAGCTCCCTCTGCTTCATTAATAATAGTAATGCCCCGTCGCATTTTATCTTGGATATGATGAATTACCGCATCTGGATGACGCGTAATAATTGTGACCTGCATTTTCTTTTGCTTGGTAAAAACTGCATCGGTCACTTTGCCACTAACAAAAATAGCAATAGCGCTATATAAAGCATATTGCCATCCAAATAATAATCCAGCAGCAAACATAATTAAAATATTAAAAATAATGGAAATTGATCCCACGGTTTTACCAGTCTTCTTTTGGATCGCAATACTGACAAAATCTAACCCCCCAGAAGACAAGCCACTTCTTAGTGCATAACCAATCCCCGCTCCCATGACGGCACCACCAAAAATAGCGCAGACAATGGGGTCTGTCGTTAAAACTTCTTCGGGCATAATTTGCATAAATAATGAAGTTAATACAACGGTAATTCCTGTAAATATTGTAAATTTATGGCCTACCTTATACCAACCAACTAAAAATAACGGCAGATTCAAAATCAATAAATTTGCGGAGACCGGCAGATGAAAACCTAACAAATCTTTTGACAGTGTTGTAATGATTTGAGCTACCCCAGTAATCCCACTAGAATAAATCTTTCCAGGTTGATAAAAAAAGTTCACTGCAATTGAGGCTAGAATTGCGTAAACGACCGAAAACGAAAACTTTTGCAAATAGTCAGTAAAGTTGACTTTTTGCGCAATATTTTTCATGATAAAAAAGCTCCTTATGCCTTTAACTAAGAGGCTAGCCAAATCAATGTCCAACACAATAATTTAACTTTCTTCTCGCTGTGTACATTATACGAAGTCTAGCCAAAAAAGAAAAGGACAACCCACCAAAGTGAGCGTCCTTTTAAGATTCTTTTAGTCTTCTTCTGTAGCAGTCACATCAATATTTAATTCAAATAGTTGCAATGGTGAAACTGTACTTGGTGCTTGCGTCATCGGATCAGCTGCTTTTCCGTTTTTTGGAAACGCAATCACTTCACGGATATTATCTTCTCCAGCAAGTAACATGACAAAACGATCTAAGCCCAACGCTATTCCGCCTAGTGGTGGGAAACCATAATCCAGAGCATCTAATAAGAACCCAAATTGTTCTTGCATTTCTACCCGGCCAAAACCTAATGCAGCAAACATTTTTTCTTGCAATTCTCTTTCATGAATCCGCAAAGAACCGCCGCCTAATTCATATCCATTTAAAACAATGTCATACGCTTGGGCGTATACTTTCGTAGGATCAGTTGCCAAATATTGGATGTCTTCTTCTTTTGGTAAAGTAAATGGATGATGGGCAGAGACATAACGTCCTTCTTCTTCGCTATATTCAAATTGAGGCCAATCTGTAATCCATAAGAAATTGAATTTACTTTCATCAATTAAGCCCAATTCTTTACCCATTTTGTTTCGAATTGCACCCAAAGCTGCTGTGACTACGTTAAATTGATCAGCACCAAACATAAGCAAGTCACCAACTTGTGCATCAGTTGCGGCAATAATAGCTGCTTCTTTTTCCGTTAAGAATTTAGCAATCGGTCCTTTTAAGCCATCTTCTTCAACTTTTACCCATGCTAAACCTTTGGCACCAAATTGACTAACATAGTGTGCGTAGTTATCCATATCTTTACGAGAATATTTGCTTGCTGCGCCTTTGGCATTTAGAGCTTTTACCACCCCGCCTGAAGTTAGTGCCATCTGGAAAACTTTGAAATCAACATCTTTTACCACATCTCCCAGATCAATTAATTCCATTTCAAAACGAGTATCCGGTTTATCACTACCATAACGATTCATTGCATCATCATACGTCATGCGTGGGAAAGGTAACGTTACATCAATTCCTTTAACTTCTTTCATTACACGCGCAATCATACCTTCTGTTAAATCTTGAATTTCCTCAACTGTTAGAAAACTCATTTCCATATCTACTTGGGTAAATTCAGGTTGTCTATCGCCCCGCAAATCTTCATCCCGGAAGCAACGGGCAATTTGATAATAGCGGTCAAAACCTGCATTCATCAACAATTGTTTAAACAATTGTGGTGATTGTGGTAATGCATAAAAATGCCCTGGGTGTACCCGTGAAGGAACTAAATAATCGCGTGCGCCTTCTGGTGTTGATTTACCCAAATAAGGTGTTTCAATATCTAAGAAGCCATTTTCATCTAGATAATGACGAATAGCTTGCGTTGTTTTATGACGCATTATAATGTTTTGTGTCATTTTGGGACGTCGTAAATCAATCGAACGATTTTTCATCCGGATTTCATCACTAATTTCTTGCTCATCTTCAATTGCAAACGGTGGTGTTTTTGCTTTATTTAAAACTGTAATCTCACTGGCGATAACTTCGAATTCACCGGTTTTCATTTTTGGATTAATTGCTGCATTATCTCTTAAAATAACTTTACCAGTTACTTCAATTACGTATTCACTACGGCATTTATCAGCAATTTCCCAAGCTTGTTTTGATAACTCTGGATTAAAAACGACTTGTACAATACCTTCTCTATCTCGCAAATCAATAAAAATTACGCCACCTAAATCTCGACGTTTTTGTACCCATCCTTTTAATGTGACTGTGTGTTCTAATTCTGCTTTTGAAACTAATCCACAATATACAGTTCGTTTTGCCATTTTTTACCCTCCATAAAAACTTTTTAATCAGTAATTGGTAGTTTTGAGAATACAAAAAAAGCCCTTGTTCTCACAAGGGCGAATTATTAATCCACGGTACCACCTAAATTTGAAAGTTAAACTTTCCTCAAACACCGATAACGTTGGTGAAACGGAAGCGGCTTTGCACGCGCTCATCTCCAGAATGTCTTTGACAAATAAGACTTAAACTACTTTCAGCCTAGATAGTTCTCTCTAAAAAGCGACTTATTTGCTACTCTTTCTTTCACTGATTTTTACTATTAATGATAAGCTACTAGAATTACATGAAAATGTCAAGATTTTTCAAAAAGCTTTTTTCAAAAGTGGGTTTTATCGTCTGCATCAGATTTTTTATAAGACGTTTCAATTCAGCTTTTTACCAGATTGATTTAGACTAAAGAAAAGGTAATCAACCAAAGATTATAGGAGGTCTTTTTCATGGCAGATGTACAAATTGGTAAATCACAAGTTTACGCTTCAACGTTAGGACTTGGTACAAACAAAGTGGGTGGGCACAATCTTTTTAAAAATTTGGATGACGAAGTAGGAAAAGACGTTATACGGGCCGCATTACGTAATGGAATTACTATGCTCGATACTGCTTATGCTTATGGTTTTGGTCAATCCGAAAAATTAATTGGAGAAGTACTGCAAGAAGATGAATTTGATCGGGCGCGGGTAATTATCGCCACTAAAGCAGCTCATATTCCTGGTGATGAAAGCAAAATGGACAATAGTCCTGAATTTTTAAAAAATGCGGTAGAAGATGCTTTAAAGCGACTCCAAACAGAATACATTGATATTTTCTACATTCACTTTCCAGATGATACTACACCTAAAAATGAAGCCGTAGCCGCTTTACATGAATTAAAAGAAGCGGGTAAAATTCGCGCCATTGGTGTTTCTAATTTTTCTTTAGCTCAAATAAAAGAAGCAAATTTAGCAGGTTATGTTGATGTTGTAGAAGACAATTATAACTTACTGCATCGCGAGGCTGAAACAGAATTATTTCCTTATTTAGACAAACATCACATCAGTTTTATTCCTTATTTTCCACTAGCTTCTGGTCTATTGTCAGGAAAATACACTGCCACTCAAAAATTCGATCAACAAGACCCGAGAAGTAAAAAAGACGATTTTACGGGTGAACGTTATCAAAAAATTATTGCAACAATGGCAGAAATAAAAGTTATTGCTCAACGCAATGATGCTTCTGTACCTCAATTGATTTTGGCTTGGTATTTAAAAAATCCACATATTGCGGCTGTAATCCCAGGGGCTCGTAATGTGGAACAAATGCTTGCTAACGCCAAAGCAACAGATATTCGTATCTCTCATGACGATTATGAGTTAATCGATGATTTATTCCGCTTTTAATTCTACTGGCTCATTATAGAAAAGATTGTTATGCTAAAGAAAAACCTTTTCTAAAAAAACAAAAGATAGGAGTAAACATGGAAAAATACCCAGGATACTTGCGTCGGCCCCACTATTACGAAACTGACCAAATGCAAATTATTCATCATTCAAATTATATCCGTTGGTTTGAAGAAGCCCGGGTTGATTTACTGGAACATTTAGGCTTGCCTTACCACGTTTTAGAAGAAAGTGGCATCATTGTGCCGGTGTTAGGGGTAAGCTGTCAATACAAAGAGATGATCCGCTATACTGATGCGGTAAAAATTCACGTTACAGTGGAAAAATATACCGGAACACGCCTAAATTTTGCCTATTGCATTACACCTGTAACAGATGAAAGTAAAATTTTAACCACAGGAACTAGCCAACACTGCTTCTTACAAGGCAATAGTGGACGGTTGGTTCATTTAAAAAAAGCGAATCCAGTGTTTCACCAACTTTTCAGTGATTATGCTGCATTATAACCATTGTTTTATGGAAGCAAGGATATTGCTTAGTAAAGAAAGAATCTGGTAAAAGGCACACAGCTTTTACCAGATTCTTTTCCTATATTCTTTTATTCTTTTTCAAAAACTTGTGACCATTCGTCTTCTTTGGCTAAAAATTCTCGTGCGAGTTCTTGGGCACCTGCTAGCGTATGATTTGCCGCCCAGCCACATTGTTTTTCATTACTTGCGGGAACTTCTGTTGCTTCTAATACATCTACCATCGTCTTTTTCAAAACATCTAAAATTTCCTCATAATCATCATGGTTTAAAACCGTTAAATAAAAACCTGTTTGGCATCCCATTGGGGACCAGTCAACAATATAATCAGCATGATTCCGAATTAATTCTGCCGTTAAGTGTTCCAAAGAATGTAGACTTTTCATTTCCATGTGTTCTTTATTCGGCTGTTTAAAGCGAACATCATACTTAATAATCTTATCACCATTACCCCCAGTTTTGCGATCAGCAACGCGAACATATGGTGCCTTAACTTTAGTGTGGTCTAAATTGAAACTTTCAACATTCATCTTCATTATTGATTTTACTCCTTTTCTAGTTAAATTTTCTGAATTATTTGGGGAAGTTGTCCGTTATTTTTTTACAGCTTCTGCAATCCAGGCAAAGGTGTTAATCTGCCAAAATTTTACCGCAAAACCAGCCTCGTGAAAATAGTTTTCTAAATCTGGCAGTAAAGGATAATATTCTCTTTGTAAATCTGAAGCCAATGTTTGCTTTCCAGCAGCAATAGCAGCTGTAATAATCGCATCAAAACGTAGCTGTGAAACAAACATCGTATCACCGATAATTACTTTGCCTCCTTGAGGTAATAGTGCAGCATATTTTTTTAACGCGCGTTTTTTCTCAATTCCGTTTAAGTGGTGAAAGACAAAATTAGCCGCAATGGTATCTATATTCCGATTGGGTAAGGGAAAATTTTCCATGTCTCCAGCTAAAAATTCAACCGTTGCAAGCTCTGGTTTACTTTGAGCCAATGCCCGCATTTCAACGGAGGGTTCCACCGGATAAACATCTTTACCGGCATTTAACAAGGCCAAGGTCAAATTCCCCGTACCACTGCCAAATTCTAGCACAGTTTGACCAGATTTTTCAGTAATCATTTTTAACATTTCTTCATAGCCTAAAAAAACATCGGCATACTCTGGATCATGACCCGCAACGGTTTCATCGTATTCATCTGCCCATTCTTTAAAAATCGGTATAAATTCTAACCCCATTACAATCCCACCTTTTCAAAAGCTTTACTTAAGTCTGCTAGTAAATCTCTTTTGTCTTCTAAACCAACAGATAGACGAACCAATCCATCCTTGATTCCAGCTTCTTCTCGCTTGTCTTTTGGAATCGAGGCGTGTGTCATTACAGCCGGTACTTCGACCAAACTTTCAACCCCTCCTAAACTTTCTCCTAAGGTAAATAAGTCTAGACTTTCCACCCACGCAGTCGTTTTTTCTTCTGCTGACAATTCAAAAGAAACCATTCCAGAAAATCCCTGCATTTGCTTTTGCGCAATCTCAAAGCCCGGATGAGTGTTAAGACCTGGATAATAAACTTTTGCAACAGCCGGATGACTTTGCAAAAATTCAGCTACTTTTAGCGCATTTCGCTGATGCTCTCGCATTCGTACGCCCAACGTTTTAATTCCTCGTTGCATTAACCAGCTATCTTGAGGACCTAAAACGGCTCCAATCGCATTTTGTAAGAAACCGATTTTTTCGGCTAATTCAGCAACATTAGTCGTAACCAATCCCGAAACGACATCACTATGCCCTCCTAGATATTTTGTACCACTATGCACAACAATATCTGCGCCCAAGTTTAAGGGTTGTTGAAAATACGGTGTGGCAAAAGTATTGTCTACAATGGTGATTAAATTGTTGGCTTTGGCAAGAGTTGTAGCACCTTTTAAATCTGTAATTTTTAAAAGTGGATTACTCGGCGTTTCTAAATAGAGGGCCTTCGTGTTTTTTTGAACATTTTCAGCAATATTACTTAAATCACTCGTGTCAATGGTGGTATATGTTAGACCATTTTTTTCAAAAACTTGTGCTAGTAAACGAAACGTCCCGCCATAAACATCATCGCCTAATAAAATATGATCTCCCGGATTAAACAAAGATAAAACTGCGTGAATTCCTGCTAGCCCAGAAGCAAAAGCAAAGCCTCTAACCCCACCTTCTAAATCTGCAATTAATTCTTCTAAGGCAAAACGAGTAGGATTACCTGAGCGGGAATACTCGTATCCTTTTGGTTTGCCAACAGCATCTTGCTTGTACGTAGAGGTTTGATAAATGGGTACACTTACTGCACCGGTAATAGGATCTGTGCTAATACCCCCATGAATAAGTTTTGTATTGAGATGCATAAAAATTTCCTCCTCAAGATTTTTAGTCGTCTTTATTACACGTTGTACTTTCTAATAATTCAGTCGCTTGTAAATTTCTTTTGATAAATAACGATCGCCTGCATCAGGAAAAATCGTCGCAATCAAACTACCAACTGGCAACTTTTGCGCTACGTTTATTGCTGCAGCTAGAGCTGCACCACTAGAACTACCGGCCAAAATGCCGAATTCTTTAGCTAATTTACGTGTGTATTTGAAACCCAAGTCATCACTAATCGTTTCGTACCCTGACACTGTCAACTCGCTAAAAAATGGCGGGATAAATTCTACCCCAATGCCTTCAATTTCATGACTATGACTTTTTCCACCGTTTAAAATAGAGCCTACTGGTTCTACACCATACAACAAAATTTCAGGAGATTTTTCTTGCAAGTAAGCTCCTGTTCCAGCAAAAGTCCCCCCTGAGCCGACTCCTGCTACAAAAGCAGTCAAGCCGCTTGGAAACTCGGCAGCAATTTCCGGGCCTAAGGTTTCATAGTAAGCTTGCGGATTTTCTTTATTTTCAAACTGCAATGGCAAATAACTGTTGGGAATTTCTGCTGCTAATTCCCTGGCTTTTTTGATTGCACCACTCATTCCATTTGAAGTTGGCGTATGAATAATTTTAGCTCCCAGCGCCTGCATTAAAGCTTGTTTTTCTAAACTGAATTTTTCCGGTACTACAAAAATCGTTTGAATCTGATACGGCTGTGCCGCAAGTGCTAACCCAATTCCTGTATTGCCTGCTGTCGGTTCAATCAACGTACCACCTACTTGTAGCCGACCATCTTGTAACGCTTTTTGAATTAAAAATTGACCTAACCGATCTTTAATACTCCCCCCAGGATTTAAAAATTCTAACTTAGCCAAAATTTCTGTACCATAGGGCAATGGAAGTTGTTCATGAGTAAACCGTATCATTGGTGTTTTGCCAATTAATTCATCAATCTGATTTACAATCATCTTTTTGCTCCTTTCATCGCTTTTGAAATTGAAAACAAAAAAAGAGGTACTGACTATTAATCAGTACCTCGAAAAGTCTAAAATATCTGCAAATAAATTCTAGTGCACACAGAATGATTCGCTCCAAATTTTAGAAAGTAGGTCTATTAATAGGCATGACAAAATGGTATGCTGCAATTTTTTGCACCATACAACAACAATCTGCAACTAAAACAGTCCGCTGTGCCATGTCTTTGTGACCCCTTTTCTTAAAATTTGATATAAATCTATCATTCACACTATTTGCTGTCAACAAATAATTTTTTAAATAACAATTAAAACAACATTTGAACAAAGCGCCACAAATAACGAAGTAATCGATATAAAATAAATAAAAAGAATAAATTTCCTAAAATAAAATTCACACTGTTACCAGCAGTCGCTTTCAAATTTCCCCAAGTAAAACGACGCAAGAAACGCGGTACATTACTATAACCGTTTCGTTTTAGTCGAAATTTCTCTTCATAGGTCAGCTCTAACATATCGTAATAATAAATTTCCAAAGGTTGCATTGTAAAAAGATTCTTAGTAAAACCCACTAATAAAGTATATTGTTTATTAGCCGCTGGTAAATTGCGCGCCCCTTTTTTATTAATGGCTACCACCAACTGATTATCTTTTTTGACATTATAAGTGTATTCTGCTTCTTCAATTTTGATAATTTGTGCGAAAGGCTCATTTTGAGCTAAAAAAGCAGCATAAACTTTGGGAAACTCCTGCATTTTCTGTAGAAACAAAAAAGTTAACCCTAAAAGAAGGACTATAATAACACTGTTTACCAGTAAATGTTCTTTAAAAACAAGACTATAAATAACGATAATTAAAAGTGCCAAAAGCGTTATAGTAATTCGTTTTGCAAAAAATTTACGATACATTAAGTCGATGGTACGCTCATAATAGGCAAAATCCATAAAAATCCTCCTTAATACTTTTTAAAAGATAAGTTTTAATTAGTATAACTGATGACTTGCATGCTGTCATGGTACTAAGTCTTTTTACTGACCAGTTGATCTTTTCTTTTGCAAAAATTATCTTTTAGCAGTAACGTAGTAGAGGTCAACGGGAAATAGCTCAGCTTGGTAGAGCACTTGCTTCGGGAGTAAGGGGTCGCAGGTTCAAATCCTGTTTTCCCGATTCTATTTTTGATCATTTCTTTATTTACTTTAGCAACTTTGGTTTTGAAGATGACGCTAACATTTTTAAAATAAAAAAATCAGACAAAAAATATCCTTGTGAGTGTAAACTGTTTTTACTAGTTTCTTTCACAAGGATGTTTTATTTTTCAGTAATTAGTCTCGTTTATTTCTTTTACGTCGATAATAAATAAAGCCCGCAATAACAATTACCAAAACACCGATAATAGAGAGGTAAAACATGGGATTGTCGCCCATTTTTGGTAAAATACCAGTTTGTTCTTTTTTAGGATCTGCTTTAGTTGTTACAGAAGACTGCACGGTTGTCGCTTCCACAAAAGAGGTTGTTGTCGTAGTCGTCACAGCAGGCTTTACTAGTTCATTGCGGGGTTGTGGGATTCCTTCAGAAGCATAGCGCGCAATCCAAGCGATAATCCCTGGAAAAAATCGATCTTCCTCAGCCAACATTTTTGCTTGTAAGGGTGTCACAAAATTTAAAATTGCAAGCAATTCATCACGACTTAACTGCCGAATCGAAATAAAGCTACTATTACTAGGATAAACAGTTTGCAAATAATTTTCTAATGCATCCACTTGATTTTTCAATTCTGTCAGAGATAAACCAGTCGCATCAAAACTTAGGGCGGCTAGAGCAGTAGAGACATCTACTGTTTTATCTTGGTACAAAGCAGTTAATAGACGGACGTAGGCACTAAGATCCATGCCATAAAAATCTTGATTTATACGAGTAAATAGCTGTAATGCATCATCAAGCTGTTCATCTGTGTAATTTGCCAATTGTTCTGGTGTAATCGTATATTGCCCGCTTGCTAATTCTTTTTTTATTTCAACTACATTTTGATTAACAGTTTCACTATCTGCAACAGATTTGATTCCAGTTTGTTCTTCAATGCCAGTTTTGATTGCTTCCCCCACTTCAACAGCATTAGTTGTCGCATTCGTTGTTACTTCACGAATTGCTGTCTCTGATGAGGAGGTAGTTTGTGTCGTTTGTTTTTGATCACTTGTTATCATCGTTTTACTTTCACTTACACTTGCTGCTGTATTGTCTTCAGCGGCGTATACAGTTTGAATCCCTAATAGTGCCATGAAAGCTAAAATCCCTAATATTTTTTTCACTTTTATCACACTTCTTCACTTTTATTTTTACAAAAAGATTTTCTTTGTAATATAATTGTAACATTACTCGTAAAAAATGAAAGTTTTTTTAACGGTAAATTTTTTCTATTCGTTATTTTTTATCTAAAAATAGAAATATGCTATCTTTAATCTAACAATGACTAAAAGGAGTTACAAAATGTTTAATGAAAAAAGTTTTACCGTTTTTAATGCGCTGAGTTTAGAGGAACGAATGGCAGCTATCCGCAGCGAGATTCAACCAATTTTTACAGCGGTTGGTCAACCCATTTGCGAAATGTTCACACAACACTACAAACGCCCTTTTTATCTTCACCTTGCCCAACATCGCCGTAGAACCGTTCACCCACCAGAAAATACTTGGGCTGCTATGAGTGAGGGGAAAAGGGGGTATAAAATGAGCTCTCATTTTCAAATTGGCATTTGGCCAGAATACGTTTTTATGTGGCTTTCTATTATTGACCAGCCTAAAGGACAAAAAGAAATGGCAGAACTGTTACTAAAAAATCTATCTCTATTTGATACCTTGCCCAAAGATACCGTGATCAGTTTGGATCATACCAAGTCAGAAATACTCCCACTAACAAAAGAAAATTTAGAAAATGCTCTAATACGTCTCCAAACAATTAAAAAAGCTGAATTTCAAATTGGCCGCATCATTAAAAAAGAAAGTGAATTGTGGGAGCATCCTGATACAGCTTTCCAATATATGGAAACAACTTATATCAAACTGCTACCGTTATATTCTTTGTTAAATGAAATACACTAATAAAATACCTACTGTTTTAACCTATATTTTCTTTTGAAAGTTCACTCATTTTTTATTTTCTAAACTGTCAGTTCTCTTTGTTTTTCCTTACAACAATGTTCCTGTTCAGTTAGAGTTTAAGCTCCTATAATAAAGACAACATTTTTAATGGGGGTTACTTTTATGGTTCAAAAAAAATCTATTTTTCATCCTTTTATTTTCTTAATACTTACTCTACTGTTGGGAATTATCCTCTTACCAATTATTAATGCACAATTAGAAGTCTTTCTCCAACATAGTTGGTACTTCATCCAAGTAAATTTGTTGCATATAAGCTATTAAGCAATAACACGCATAGCCAAGTGATAGGAGAACTGCTTTCTATCTTTCAATCTCGCTAATTTGACTATTTATCGCTTTTTAGAAATAAATTTTCTTAAATCAAGTACAATTCTTTATAATCAATTCTGTCCTTTGCTTAATAAAAAGCATCCTCCCTTATTCCAAAGGAGGATGCTTTTTCGTTTTTATTTTATTTTCTTTAATACAATGCCACTATATAGCCAAACTGTCAGTACATAATATAAAAAATAAAGGACAAAGAAAATGGTAAATGGAACAGCAATCCCGCTATATGGTTCACTCAATAAAGTCGTGAACATTTGTAAACCAAACAGAACATGAATTACACCAAGAATTCCAGGTACGAGAAAAAGAATCCCAATTTCTTTGCGTAAAGAAGCTTTTAATAAACTTTTACGGGTCCCTATTTTATTTAACATTGCATAGCGGCGAACATCACTATTGGCTCCAGATAAGATTTTAAACATTAAACAGCTTGCTAGCATCGTTAAAAAGGCAATGCCTAAGAAAAAGCCCATAAATTCAAAACCAGAAAACATCCCATTAAAAACTATATAGGCGTCCACCTTTTGACCAAGTCCACCCATTGCGGCAGAATCACTCAATTCTTTATTATTTATCGCTTCATTTTCGACTGTTAATTTTTTCAATTGTGGTAAAGCTGCTAGGAAATCCTTCACTTTTACCACTTGCAATTGTTTTACGGGTAAATCAAGTGATTCAAACCTTTCCTGTGCAACAACTTGATGTTCTTTCGTTTGTTGGCTAGGTAGTTCTAAAGAACGCAAGCCATCCATCGCCTGCACATCAGATGCTAATTTGTTACCATCGTATTTTGTTTTTCTTGCTGTATTTTTCTCATAAACTACAGCAGTTAAAGGTTTTGAATTAAATTGATCTTTTAGATAATAAACAGTTTTATCATCTTCTTTTTGCAAATACGTTGTATTTTCAATTGGTTTCAATGCCTCTACTTCATCTTGCGTCGCTTTTTGAGCATTATTTAATACTAAATCATAAGGTGAAGTTTTTTCAGTCATTTTAGGAATCTCATTGCGGAAACCTAACCCTACCGTCAACGCTCCTAAAGCTAATGCAAATAACATGGCTACCATTGACAACATCCGCGTATAATCTTGGATGCGGAAACTTAATTGGGAAAAGGTAAAGCCATTCAATTTTTTTAGAACTAAGTGGTCGGAACGTTTTAAAAGCTGTAAAATGAAAATTAGAACACCGTGGAAGACAAGATATGTTCCCAAAACAATCGTAACTAAAGCAATTACTAAGGCTGTCAATCCTACTTCGTTAGCTTGGGTCATCATCCAATACCCCACTGCTAAAAATGCAATTCCGCAAAGAGCTTCGATAAATAATATACTATTTTTTCGTTGGCTTTTCGTAGGAGTTTCGCTGGCTCGCAATAAAGTTAAAATTGGTTTTTTTACCATTGAACCTGCGTTAATCACCGCCGAAACTAAAAATAGAATGATGAAAAAGACAAATGTAATCAATAAAGCTTCGGTATTAAAGGGGGAAAAGTGCTGTACTTGAACATCCAGTTGTTTTGTTAATAACTGATTAACAACAACAGATAGCCCAACCCCAAATACGGAACCCACAACTGTCGCTAAAAGACCAATAAACAGTGTTTCTACAAAGATTAGCTGCGCAATTTTACGTCCTTTTGCTCCCAACATCATAAACATCGCGTAATCTTTTTGCCGCATTGTCATCAAAAATGAATTGGCATAAAGAATATAAACCAATGTAATAATAGCGAGTAACACTGAGCCAAGATGAAAAATCATCACGACAGCTGAAATAATCGAGTTACTTTCTAAAAAGGCTTTGTTTGTTGCCATTGATTCAAACATATAAAATATCGCCGAAGCCATTACTAAACCGGAAAATAGAACTAAATAATCCCGTAATTTTCCTTTAATACCTGTAAGAGATAATTTCAAAAGCATCTAAATTCCCCCTTACTGTTCAGCTAGAAGCGCTAAAATTTCACGATAAAATTCTTCTCGCGTCTGCTCATCTCGTTTAAGTTCTTGGTGAATTACGCCATCTTTAATAAACAAAATACTTTGACAATAGCTTGCTGAAAAAGGATCATGTGTTACTAATAAAATAGAGACACGATCTTTTACATTTAATTCTTCCATAGTATCCAATAAATCTCGTGCGCTTTTAGAGTCGAGAGCTCCTGTTGGTTCATCACCTAATAAAATAGTCGGTTGTGTAATTAATGCCCGCGCTGCTGCAACCCGTTGTTTTTGTCCACCGGAAATCGCAGCAGGATAGCTGTCTAAAATATGTGTGATGGATAATCGTTCTGCAATTTTTTTCACTCGCTGTTTGATTTCCTTAGGCTTTACTCCTTGTAATGACAAAGGAACTGCAATATTTTCTGCCGCCGTCATATTCTCTAAAAGATTGAAATCTTGGAAAATAAAGCCAATTTCTTCACTTCGAAAATCCGCCAATTGATTTCCTTTTAATTTAGTTACATCCTTTTGATTGATGGTAACATTTCCAGCAGTTGGTTTGTCCAAAGTTGACAAAATATTTAATAACGTGGATTTACCAGAACCAGAAGCCCCCATAATCCCAATAAATTCACCCTTTTCCACATCAAAAGAGATTCCTTTTAATGCTTCTGTTTTCTTTTGATTCCCTGTACCATACGTTTTTTTGACGTTTTTAATTTCTACTATATTTTCCATAACTTCTCCTAACCTAATTTTTCTTTTGCTGCATTGGGTACATCAGCTTTTGTGACTTCTTCATACGAAGTGACGCCCTTATTTTTATTCCAAGTTATTTTTAAATAGGCATCCTTTTTTAAAGGACGATCTTTGAAAGCACTGAAGTCCATTTGTTTTTCATTTCCTTCTTTATCATAACCCGGTAAAGAGTATTTATATTGTGTGATATTTTCACCAGAGTCAGATTTTCCATCTTCTCTTTGCCCGTTGGTTGTAATTTTTACATAATATTGTTCGCCACCCATGATAAAGAAGTCGGCTACTTTTAGACCAACAAATCCAATTCCTACAAGCGAAACCAGAATAATAAGTAATTTTTTCATATTCTTTCATTCCTTTCATCTATGCTTTTATTATGGACTTTATCAAGAAAAAGCAAAATTTATTTATCTGTCAAAAAACTAACAATACTGTCATTTTAAAAATATAAAATTAAAAATTATGCTTATTAATCACCTTATATATATATATCAAGATTTCAGAGGAATAATGACGCCGTGTTATTAAAAAATTGCTATAAAAAAAAGCCACTCTCAAAGAGTGGCAAAAATCATATGATTTAATTATTTTGCTAAAGCATCTTTCGCTTGGTCAGCTAAGGCAGTGAAAGCTGCTGCATCGTTAACTGCAAGATCAGCTAACATTTTGCGGTTGATGTCGATTTCAGCCAATTTTAAGCCATGCATCAATTTTGAGTAGCTTAAGTTATTCATACGAGCTGCTGCGTTGATACGCGCAATCCATAATTTGCGGAAGTCACGTTTTTTCTGACGACGATCGCGATATGCGTAGTTGTATGAATTCATTACTTGTTCTTTTGCTGTTTTAAATAAAGTATGTTTGGAACCGTAGTAACCTTTAGCTAATTTAAGCACTTTTTTACGACGTTTACGAGTTACTGTTCCACCTTTAACACGTGCCATGTTTAATTCCTCCTAAAAATAAATCTCGAATTTTTGAATAGTAAAGCAAGGGTTTAATTCGCTTATTTCATGCGAGCTAATTGTTGGCGGATACGTTTGTAATCGCCAGCTGACACCATGCTTGCTTTACGCAATTGACGGCGTTGCTTTTTTGTTTTGCCGTGGAAACGGTGACTTGTAAACGCGCGGAATCGTTTTAATCCGCCTTTACCGGTACGTTTTACGCGTTTTGCTAAACCGCGGTGTGTTTTTTGTTTTGGCATAACTAATTTCCTCCTCAAAATCAATTCTTCATGAACTTTGACTGACTGACGCTTATTTCTCAGGTTTTGGTGCAACCACTAGAAACATGCTGCGTCCGTCCATCTTCGCTTTTTGCTCAACAACTGCGATATCTGCAACTTCTTCAGCTAAGCGATCAAGGACTTTCTGACCAATTTCTTTGTGGGTAATGGCACGACCTCTAAAACGGATAGAAGCTTTCACTTTGTCTCCTTTTTCTAGGAACTTACGTGCATTACGCAGTTTTGTATTGAAATCATTGACGTCAATTGTCGGACTTAAACGAACTTCTTTGATGTTGATCACTTTTTGTTTCTTACGAGCTTCACGATCTTTTTTCTGTTGTTCAAAACGATATTTCCCGTAATCCATGATCCGCGCTACTGGTGGTTTCGCACCGGGAGCTACTAAAACGACATCAAGATTTGCTTGTTCTGCAATACTCAATGCTTCTGCTTTAGTTTTAACACCTAATTGTTCACCGTTTTGATCGATCAAACGCAACTCACGTGCACGAATGCCGTCGTTTACCATCATATCCTTTGCTATGGTCATTCACCTCCAAGTTTTTTGAAGAGAGAAAGCAATAAAAAAACGAGTTCGAATTCGAACCCGCGCGCAAAATCAGCTTGCAAACAAGCGATTTAACTATTCTGCCCAGCAATATCTTCACTAAGGCGAGAAGCGGGTGCTTCTGCTTTCATTTCTCAACTTGTATAATATACTATATCCAATTTTTTTTGTCAACAAGAACGAAACTTGTCTAATATTTAATAAACTTCTTTTCCCCAAAAAAGCCATCTTCTTTTATTGTCACCCAAAAACATCAATCCAAAAGTTTAATTTTTCAGGTCACTGCAAACTTAGAAGACGGCTTCCTATTAACTTTTAGCTCTTTATAAATTTATTTTTAGTGATCACTAAAAGGTTTGGTTCGGGCCACGAAAATTGGCACCAGGTAACGGTGTATCTTCTAACACCTTTTCAAGCCCTTTACTTTCTTGGTCATCTTTTTTTTCATTGTCATCATCTAGTTGCAATTCTTTTTCCATTTCATCGATTTTTTCCATCGTTTTATCTTTTTTTGCTTCTTTGGCTAAGTCTGCCAATTGTTTTTCCTTTTCGTCCATTTTCATCACTCCTTTTTATTATCTGATTCAACTTCAATGTAAGCGTATCATTTTTGTCATTAAAACTAAAATAGTTCGCCTAATAGTTATACGATTTTATACTTTACTAAACTTTTTATAAGCTTTCTAACCAAAAAAGCTGTGACATTTTTTGTCACAGCTCTTTTGCTGACATTCCTGTCAACAAACGACGAGTAGGAGTAGTCGTTTAAATAAAAGGCGCTACTATGACGGTTTTAATACCACCTAATATCTTTTTAATTAAGCATTATAGGCTGCTTCAAAAAGTGAAATAATATCTGCTTTTGACCCTTTTCGAGGATTGGAAAAAGCATTGCCATCTTTTAAAGCATTTTCTGCCATCACTTTAAAATCAGCAGGATTAGCGCCAATAGATTTAATATTTGCCGGAATGCCGACATCTGCTGAAATACGTTCTAATGCTGCTATACCACGTTCAGCAGCTGCCATTTTTGACAGACCGTTAACATTTTCGCCTAAAAAAACAGCGATATCGGCAAAGCGTTCCGGACTAGCGATCATATTCCAACGTTCCACAGTTGGCATTAACACCGCACAGCACACACCGTGAGGGGCATCGTATTGTCCACCTAGTTGATGTGCCATCGCATGAACATAACCTAAGTCAGCATTGTTAAATGCCATACCCGCTAGTAAAGAAGCATACGCCATGTTGGTGCGAGCTTCTAGATCATGACCATTTGCCACAGCTCGACGTAAATATTGCCCAATCAATTTCATCCCTTGAATAGCTTGCGCATCAGTAATAGGATTGCTATTTTCTGAAACATAAGATTCTACACAATGGCATAATGCATCCATCCCTGTAGCAGCAGTTAATTTTGTTGGAACATCTAACATTAATAACGGATCATTAAAAGAAACTAACGGAACGTTTCGCCAAGATACCACTACAAATTTCAAATGTGTTTCTTCGTTTGTCAAAACTGCATGCCGGGTAATTTCAGAAGCAGTGCCTGCGGTTGTATTCACTGCCATTAATGGCGGTAATGGTTTGTCTAATGTTTCGATTCCTGCTAATTTTGTGACATCTTCACCATTCGTCAAAACTATCCCAATTCCTTTACCACAATCATGAGCTGAACCACCACCCACGGTTATGATTGAATCACAGTTTTCAGCTTTATACAGTGCCGCCCCTGCTTTTACATTTCGAATTTTAGGATTCGGTTCTACCTGATCAAAAATAGCATAAGATACACCAGCAGCACGTAAGCTAGCCTCCGTTTGTTTAACTGGTCCGTTTTCCATTTGTTTCAAAAAACTATCGGTTACAATTAAAACTTTCTGCATATTTAACATTTTGGCACGTTGGCCAATCTTTTCAATAACACCCGGTCCAAAGAAATTGACACTGGGCATCATAAAATCAAAATTAGTTTTCATATTTTCTCCTTTGTAAAATAAATGGTAATAAACTATCCAAAACCTTTAACAAAATTTTAAAAGCGTTGTAAATAATAAAGCACTTGAGGCAGCACCTGGATCTATATGTCCGACGGCTCGTTCTCCAAGGTAAGAAGCTCTACCTTTTTTGGCGACTAAATTTTTAGTTGACTCTTTGGCAGCTTCAATTTTTTCAGAAGTTAAACTTTCTTCTTTTAATGCTGTTACAACTGGAAACCAAACATCTACCATTGTTTTATCGCCAGCTTCAGCTTTTCCCCGTTGTTGTATTCCTTTCAAGCCTGTCTCCAATAAACTGCCTAACTCTGCTTGATGCGTAATGACAGTAATATCTT
Source organism: Enterococcus saigonensis (assembly GCF_011397115.1). Classification (NCBI taxonomy): domain Bacteria; kingdom Bacillati; phylum Bacillota; class Bacilli; order Lactobacillales; family Enterococcaceae; genus Enterococcus; species Enterococcus saigonensis. The sequence continues at coordinate 2,193,139 of NZ_AP022822.1, forward strand.
TTGTTGCTTTCGTTATATTCATAAACGCCGAGCCATATAACGGTCCTGAAGCTCCACCAACTTTAGAAATGAGAGCCATTGCCAAAATTTTAAATGTATCACTAATTGTAGTTGGCTTTTGTTTGGCTAAACTTTCTTCATAAGCCTCCATTCCACGAGCCATGTTATTTCCATGATCTCCATCACCAATGGGTGTATCTAGCTCACTTAGATAATCCTTTTTAGCTTTAACTTCAGTTGCAAAATCTGCCAGCCATTCTTGCAATTCTTTTACTGTTATTTCCATTGTTTACCTTCCATTCTTCTATTTTCTACCAAGAAATCGTATTAACTTCACTATTTAACGCCGTTAACCAACTAGAATCTGTTACATTAAACAGTGTCAAAGAAACTCCCGCCATATCAATAGAAGTCATGTAATTGCCTACTTTATGAAACGTAACAGTAATACTTTGTTGCGCTAATACGGTCAAAACATCATTCATAAAGATAAATTGTTCCATTAAAGGCGTTGCTCCCATACCATTAACCAATACTCCAACTTCACTAGGTTTTTGACTATATTGGGTTAAAATTTTGCTGACTAATTCTTGGGCCATTTCTTTGGAAGTCTGCATTTTTTCAAGCCGATAACCAGGTTCTCCATGAATACCGACCCCAAATTCAATTTCATCTTCTGATAAAACAAAACCAGGTTTGCCAACTTCTGGTACAGTTGCTGCCGATAACGCAACCCCGATAGTTTTTATTTCAGCTACAATTTTCTCTCCTAAAGCTTTTAAATTCATCAAAGATAAACCAGTTCTAGCAGCGTCACCTAAAATTTTATGCACCAAAACAGTTCCAGCTACACCACGTTTTCCTGCAGTATAGGTACTATTTTCTACAGCAACATCATCATCTACAATAACCATTTCAACGGGAATATTTTCTAATTCAGCCATATCCTTTGCCATTTCAAAATTTAAAATATCACCCGTATAATTCTTAACTATTAATAAAACACCTGCTCCTTGATTTGCTTCTTTGATAGCAATTTCAATTTGATCCGGAGTAGGTGAGGTAAAGACATCACCTAAAACAGCCGCACTCAACATTCCGTCACCGACAAACCCAGCATGAGCTGGTTCGTGCCCACTGCCGCCGCCAGATACAAGACCAACTTGTTTATTTCTTTTATTTTTTACCACTACGCGAGATTCTTCTACTTGGTGAAGTATTTCAGGATAGCTTTTTACTATGCCGTGCAACATTTCATCAACAATCATACTTGGATCGTTAATAATTTTTTTCATTTTGTTTACCAGCCTTTCTGCCCTGCTTGTTTAGCTTCTAACACAATCTTTTCCATATCGTCTGTTATCCCCGCTGTAATTGCAGCGGCAAAAGCACCTTCAACTAAAGGGGCATCAATCAGGTGATATTTTTTTTGGGCACTTTCTGAAAGCATATCAAAGGCTAGCTCTGCACTTAAAACGGCACTGCCTAGATCTGCAAAAACCAGATAATATGCTGCATCTGGTGAAGCTTCTACCGCCGCAATAATTTTAGTCGGATCGCTGCCTAATTCACCGTCTGTTGTGCCACCTAATGAAAAGATGGACACTTCTTCTTTTTGTGACATTTGTTCCACCATTGCTTTAATCCCGTCAGTAATTTCTTTGCTATGGGAAACTAATAAGATGCTTTTTTTCATGGAATAACCTACTCCTTCGTCAATAATAATTCTATGCCAATCCGTGACGTTCTTTGTAATTTTGACCAATTTTATCTGCCACAATCAACGCGTTAGCTACTTCTTCTGCGACGATTGGAAACGGCATCGAATGAATTGATTCTTCAGGAATACATGCAATATTGGCAACTGCCATCGCCTCATCAAACGTAATCGTTTCAACACCCAAATCAGCCAATGTTAACGGCAACCCAACAGAAGCACTAAAATCCATTACAGCTTCTAATTCTTCTTTGTTCGCATCTTCTAAAACTAATTGAACAATCGTCGCAAAAGCAACTTTTTCACCATGTAAGTAACCATGAGCGCCTGGTAAAACAGTCATCCCATTGTGAATCGCATGTGCAGCTGCTAACCCGCCACTTTCAAAACCAAGGCCAGAAAGTAAAATATTGGTTTCAACAATTTTATTTAAAGATTCTGTTACTAAATTACTATCCGCTGCAATTTTGGCTTTTAATCCATCTTCTTGTAAATGCGTCCAACATAATTTAGCCATTGCTAATGCAGCATAAGTCCCTGCTGCATTGGGAGTTAATCCTTCTCTTGATCCCATTGGCAAACTAGCATTTACGCGTGAATATGAATTATGCGTTGCTCTAGCTTCAAAATAAGTAGACAAAGCATCACCCATTCCCGCAACTAAAAAACGAGTTGGTGCTTTTGCGATTACTGTAGTATCTACTAAAACAACACTTGGACTTTGTTTGAAGTAAGCATAATCATCAAAAGAACCATCTTCATGATATAAAACAGCTGAGTGAGATGTTGGCGCGTCTGTAGCTGCAATCGTAGGTACAATAATTAGATGTTCCCCTTCTGCAACGACTTTCGAGGCATCGATTGCTTTACCGCCACCTAGTCCAATAATGGCATCAGTATGATTTTCTTTTGCTACAGCTTGTAGTCGTCTTGTTTCCGCACGAGTAACTTCTCCATTAAAACCGCCTTCTACAAATGTAATATTGAATTTTTTAGTCGTTTCGTCTAATTGCGGTTTAACCCGTTTGACATCTTCTGGATTTGCGATTAGTAAAGCTGATTTGCCGAATGTTTGGACAAAATACCCTAAATTAAGTAATTCATTTTCTCCTTGAACATATTTTGTTGGTAAGATTAATGCTTTTCTCATGATGAATTCCTCCTTGTTAACTGTAGTTGTACTAATTTATAAATTGGGAGTTGAAGATAGTCTAAATCTGACGATCTCTTTCTTCTCTACGTCCCTAATAATAACCGCTTACATTCAAAAGGACACGGGATTTTGACAGCGCTTTCTTTTAAATTTTAATTGAACTTTTTTGCGAAATAGTAATTATTTGTCATCAAGAAAAAAAGTTCTATAATGAAGTTAAAGGAGGAAAGGTATGCGCGCGCAATTTGAAATTGAGAGAGTTTTAGATTTAGAAAAATGGGAGCGGCTTCAAGAAAGCATTGCTATTGCTACTCATTTAGCCATTATCTTGGTTGATTACCGGGGAAAACCTATTACAAAACATAGTCAAGTAAAATCTTTTTGTAACTTAGCACGCAATCATCCTGAACTAGCTCAGTTTTGTGAAAAATGCGATGCTCGTGGCGGGTTAGAAGCTGTCCGTACCGGGGAACCTTTTATTTATCGTTGTCATTTTGATATTATTGATTTGGCAATTCCAATTATGGTGGATAACAATTACGTAGGTGCTATTATGGCAGGAGAAATTTTACTCGATGAGGATCAAGAAGAATTTGAACAAATTTTGAATTTAGATACCCGCGCAGATGTCGTCGCCTTTAAAGCCGAACATCAGTCTTTAATTGATGCTTATCCTCATTTTAGTTTAGCAGACTTAAATAACGCTGCTAGTATGTTGGAACAACTAAGTGAATATATCGTCACCGAGGCCATAAAAAAAGATTACCTAATTAAAGCCTATCAACAAACCTTACGCCTAACAAAACGTCCCGCTAATTTTCCTATTGTGGAAAACAAAGAACCTATCGATTTATCTTTCATTCAAGAAGATATCCGCCAATCTGTTTTAGAAAAACGTTTAAGTCAAACTAGTGGCATCTATCAAGCTAAAAACAAAATACTCCAACCTGCTGTTGATGCTGTCTTTGTAAATAAAGGTAGTCATGTAGATTTGCCGACCTTGGCACAATTAATAAATTTAAGTCCTAGTCATTTAAGTCGGCTTTTAAAAGAAGAATTTGGTGAACCGTTTAGTCAAATCTATAGTAAACTAAAAATCTATTGGGCTGAAGAATTACTAAAAGATACCGATTTAACAATTAGCGAAATTAGTGAGGAGCTCGGTTATATTGAGCCCAGCTATTTTATTCGCTCGTTTAAAAAAATTAAAGGTTTGACTCCCTTAAAATGGCGTCAACAAAATCGTCGCTAAATGATACAGCTAACTTGATAAGAAAAAACAACACCAATTGTGCTACTGCAAGAAGTCTCTTTCAAAGACTCAGCTTCCACAATTGATGTTGTTTTTTTATTCATTAATTAAAACAATTTTTCCCACTGCATGATGAGTTGCGCTTAGCTCGTGGGCAGATTTCACCCCCGCAGCTGTTAGCGGAAATTTGGCTCCAATGATACTTTTTAATTGCCCTGCTTGCATCATTTTTGCTAATTTAGTCAATTCTTCACCATTTGGCTCTAACCAAATAGCTTGTGCAGCAATATTTTTAGCTATCATTAAATCCGGGTTACTAATAGCTAACACTGAGATTAAGCGTCCGTTGCTCTTAAGCGATTGAACGCTATCTTCTTGAACTGTTCCACCCATTGTATCTAATACCAAGTCCATGTCAGAAAAAACTTCGGCAAAATTTTCATCGTGGTAATCAATTACTTTCTCTGCGCCCAGTTGATAGAGGAGCTCATGGTTTTTTTTACTAGCAGTGGTATATACTTTTGCGCCATATGCTTTAGCCAATTGAACTGCATACGTTCCGACCCCGCCAGCACCAGCGTGAATCAAAACTTTTTCATCTTTTTGTAAATGACCGTGATCAAACAAGCCTTGGTAAGCTGTCAAAGCTGCTAAAGGAACAGCTGCAGCATCCTCAAAAGAAACATTCGCGGGAATTTCAGCTAAAAGTGTAGTATCCACAATGGTGTAATCAGCATAAGTTCCAAAGCGTGTCGTGGCAGGGCGGGCAAAAACACGATCTCCTACTTTCCAGTCTGTAACGCCTTCTCCAACAGATGTGATAATTCCAGCCACATCCCAGCCTAAAATAATTGGAAACTCCCAATCAAACATCTGTTTCAAATAGCCTTCTCGCAATTTCCAATCAATTGGATTAATTGACGTTGCTTTAACTTGAACTAAAACTTGATTTGCTTTTAAATTGGGTAAGTTAACGACTTCTTCATCTAAACCTTCACTACTACCATACTGATTAATCGTAATGGCACGTGTATTCATAGTTTTCTCTCCTTGTTAAAAAGCTTTAATTTCTACTTTAATATTTCCTTTTGTCGCACGAGAATATGGGCAAACTTCATGAGCTTCTTGTAACAATTCCATTGTTTCTTCAATTGTTGCATTTGCAATGTGCCCAGTGATTTCAACGCTTAATTGTACATCAGGTAACTCCGTTTGGCTTAAATTATACAAAGATACTGTTACTTCAATAGTAGATTCCCCTTCAAAACCCGCTTGCTCTTTAATATAAGACAGCGCACTATTAAAACACGCACTATAGCCAGCAGCAAAAAGTTGTTCTGGATTTGTTGCACCTTCTTCTTTGCTACCAGGAGGTAAAATATTTAAAGCAAATGTGTGGTCAGGAGAATGAACTTCTCCTGATCTACCCCCAGTATTAATCATTTTGGTCGTATAAATTCTTTTCATCTTATCCCCCTCTTTCTTAGCGTACAATTAAATTGTATACAATTTAATTGTATTTGACAAAAATTTGAATTCTGCTTAGACTAAAAGAAAGCAAAAGGACGTGAAAAATTTGACGGAAGATTTTTTAACAAAAGAACTTTGTTTCCAACTTTATGTCGCCTCAAAAGAAATAATACGTCTGTATAAACCCTTTTTAGCTGAATTAGACTTAACTTATACTAGCTTTATTGCATTATTGGCAATTGAAGACAATATGAGTGTTAAATATTTAGGCGAAAAATTATTTTTAGATTCTGGGACTTTAAGTCCACTTTTAAAAAAGATGGAACACCAGGGATTATTACACCGTACTCGGTCTGAAACAGATGAACGCCTTTTAAAAATTGATTTAACGCAAAAAGGACAGACAGTGAAAGCGCAGTTACCGGCAATTTCAAAAAAAATTTATCACGATCTCAAAACTCGGAATCCCAATGTTGACTATCCTCAGTTGATGCATTTCTTGTATCAATTAAATTTAGCTTTTTAAACTAAAAAACTTCTGACAGTTTCTTGTTACATAAGAGACTGTGTCAGAAGTTTTTTTATTATTGCCAATAAATGGGAACTCTTTCGTTTTCGTATTGACTAATCAAGGTCTCAGCTTCTAAGGTACTATCAATTTCATCTAAACCATTCACCAATTTATTTTTCCATGCCGCATCAATAGTGAATAAAAATGTAGTCTCTTTAGTTTTCACAACTTGATTTGGTAAATCAATCGTAATTTCTGTCTTTGGCGGTAACGCGGCTAATTTTTCGCGCGCTATTTTATTTAAAACAATTGGTAATAGACCATTTTTTGTGGCATTCATGTAAAAAATATCGCTAAAACTGCCGGCAATTACTGCTTTAAATCCATAATCCATTAAAGCCCACGCAGCATGTTCGCGAGAAGAACCAGAACCAAAATTATCTCCTGAAATTAAAATCGTAGCATTCTGATAGTGAGGAAAATTTAAAACAAATTCAGGATTGAGACGACGATTTGATAAATAGCGCCAATCATCAAAAAGAAACTGTCCAAAGCCTTTTTTATCGACACGTTTCAAATACGCTTTTGGAATAATTTGATCGGTATCCACATTGTCATTTAGGAATGGAACGAGCATCCCTGTATAGATTTTAAATGATTCCATCAACAAATCGCCCCTTTCACAATTTTTCTCACATCGACGAAAGTGCCGTTTAAGGCAGCGGCAGCAGCCATAGCTGGGCTGCACAAATGCGTTCGGGAATTCTTCCCTTGACGGCCAACAAAGTTGCGATTAGATGTAGAAGCACAGTGGACAAACTCTGGAACTTTATCTGGGTTCATCCCCAAGCACATGGAACATCCTGGTTCTCGCCATTCAAATCCGGCTGCTTTAAAAACCTCATCCAATCCTAATTTTTCAGCCTCTTTTTTTACTGGTCGTGAACCTGGGACAACAATTCCGGTAACGTCTGCTTTAATTTTTTTGCCTGCGACAATTTTAGCAGCCTCTTGTAAATCTGAAAGCCGGCCATTGGTACAAGAGCCAATAAAAACATATTTAATTGGAATATCATTAGGGGCTTGTCCCGGTTTCAAATTCATGTAGTCATAAGCTAACGCATCATTATGATCTTTAATTGCAGGAAATCTTTCTTCAACAGAAATTCCCATCTCCGGGTTAGTGCCCCAGGTAATATACGGTGCTAAATTTTTTGCATCCAATTCTAATAATGCATCAAACTTTGCGTCTTCATCAGTGTAAAGTTTCTGCCAATCTTGAACTGCTGCTGTCCGATTTTCAGGTGCATATTTACGGTTTAAGACATAGTCAAACGTCTTTTGATCCGGAGCTATCATCCCCATTTTAGCTCCACCTTCAATTGCCATATTACAAATTGTCATGCGTTCTTCCATCGATAAATTTGTAATTGTATCTCCAAAAAATTCCACAGCATATCCAACACCAAAATCCGTACCATATTTAGCAATCAAAGCTAAGATAATATCTTTGGCATAAACGCCTAGTTGTAGTTGACCCGTCACTTTAATCCCCATACGTTTTGGCTTTTTTTGCCAAATTGTTTGAGTAGCAAAAACATGTTCCACCTCACTTGTACCAATCCCAAAAGCAATTGCACCAAAAGCTCCATGAGTCGCTGTATGGGAATCACCACAAACAATTACTTTTCCCGGTTGTGTCAATCCCATTTCAGGTCCCACCATATGCACAATTCCTTGATTTTTTGACCCATTGTCGCAAGCCTTCAAAAGCTTGCGGTGAAGTGACTTCATGAATTAATTGTAAATCTACATATAATAGTTGGGCGCCTCCTTCTTCTCCTGTAATTACATGGCGTTCCCAAACTTTATCAAAAAGTGTTTTTCCCATCTTTTTCCTCCTGCTAACGTCACTTGCTTGTCTTTTCATTTTTAAATCTCTATCGATTTATGCTTTAATTTTATTAATCACAGCTGCAGTAAATTCCGTTGTTTTGGCATTACCGCCTAGATCAGCCGTAACAATTCCCTCATTTATAACAGCAAAAACTGCCGCTTCAATTGCTTGAGCCATTTTTTCTTCATTAAAACTTTGTCGCAGCATCAAAGCCGCAGATAAAATCATTGAAGCTGGATTGGCAATATTTTGTCCGGCAATATCTGGCGCTGAACCGTGGATTGGTTCGTATAAAGAAACACCTTTTTCACTATGACTCGCACTTGGCAATACACCTAATGTCCCTGGTAAAACGGAAGCTTCATCACTTAAAATATCCCCAAATAAATTTTCGGTGACGATTACATCAAATGTTGTTGGTTGTTGCACAATTCGCATCGCACAAGAATCAACTAATTGATGCTCTAATGTACAATCGGGATATTCTTTTGAAACTGCCGTCACAACTTTGCGCCATAATTTGCTTGTAGCCAAAACATTGGCTTTATCTACTGACGTAACTTTTTTATTCCGATTTTGTGCGATTTGAAATGCCTGATGAGCAATTCGTGTAATTTCTGTTTCTGTATAATAACAAGTATCAAAAGCCGCTGTTTTTTGTAGCTCTCTTGGTTTTCCAAAATATATTCCACTGGTTAATTCTCTAACAACGATAAAATCTGTACCTTTAACAATTTCTTTTTTAATAGGTGATAACGCTAATAAAGCATCTGGTACGCTAATAGGGCGAATATTGGCAAACAAATTTAGCGCTTTTCGTAAAGCTAGGAGACCTTGTTCAGGCGTTTGTTCAGCCTTCTCCCACGATGAATTCACGCCACCACCGATAGCCCCTAATAAAATTGCATCAGCGTTTTGACAAGAGGCTAATGTTTTTGAGGGCAATCCTTTACCACTATCTTCAATTCCTGCACCCCCAAAAGGTTGTGAATCAAATTGAAATTCTTGCTCGTATTTGGGTGCAGCAGCTTGTAATACTGCAATGGCGCTATTCATAATTTCTGGCCCAATTCCATCTCCTGCTAAAACCGTAATTTTTTTCATCTCATGACCCCTTATTCTCACTTTTTTATCTCACGTTGAAAGACGCTTCAAGTTACTACTAGCTTGAACATATGCTTTAGCCGACGCTTCTAGAACATCAAAATCAATCCCAATTCCATTAATTTGTTTTTTTGTATTAGGACATTCTATTACAACCCGTACTTCTGCTTGCGCATCTTCTCCAGCAGTCAATGCTGTAATGTCATAGCTAATTAGAACCGGTTGTTGTTCAAAAATCTGATCAATTGAATTATAAATTGCTTGAATACTACCAGAGCCTATAGCTGAAGCAATTTTCGTCTGACCTTCTTGGCTCTTAACCGAGACAATTGCACCTTGATGGCCATTGGAAACATATTGCAGTTGAACGCCGGCTAAATGAAGCGATGTTTCAGCTTGACGTACTTGATCAACTACTAAGGCTACCAAATCGTCATCGGAAATTTGCTTTTTCTTATCTGCTAAATTTTTAAAACGTTTAAAAAGAGGTTCAGCCTCTTTTTCAGACAAGTCGTAACCTAATTCCTTCATTTTGGTTACAAACGCGTGGCGGCCAGAAAGTTTTCCCAGCGGCAAAGAGTTCGTTTTTACCCCCACTAATTGTGGTGTAATAATTTCATAGGTTTCTGGATTTTTTAAAACGCCATCTTGGTGAATACCCGACTCGTGAGCATAAGCATTGCCTCCAATAATCGCTTTGTTGCGCGGTACAGAAATACCGGAAAGACGGGAAATTATATCACTTGTTCGCTTTGTTTCGTGTAATTGAATGTTGCTTTCATATTGATAAAAGTCACGGCGGATGTGTAAAGCTACAGCAACTTCTTCTAACGCTGTATTTCCTGCCCGTTCACCAATCCCACCTATCGTTCCTTCAATCCGGTTGGCACCATTCTCAATTGCCGCTAATGCATTCGCCGTAGCCATGCCTAAATCGTCATGACAATGAGAAGAAAAAATAATGTCTTCTTTACTTTGAATATTTGCCAATAAGAATTTGAACAACCCTCCGTATTCAGTCGGATTGGAATAGCCCACAGTATCAGGAATATTGATGATTGTAGCGCCAGCATCAATTGCTGTTTGAACCGCTTGTAATAAAAATTCTCTTCTCGTGCGGGTAGCATCTTCTGGTGAAAACTGAACTTGCGTAAATTTCTCTTTTGCATAACGCACATGTTCTTTGATGGCAAGTAATACTTCTCTTTCAGTCATTTTTAATTTGTACTGCATGTGTACATCACTTGTGGCCAAAAAAACGTGTATCTGAGGAAATTTAGCAGATTGTAGTGCCTCATAAGCACGATCAATATCTTTTTTTTGACAACGGGCTAATCCGGCGACCGTCATTGTAGTTGCTACTTTTGCAATTGCTCTTACAGCCTCAAAATCTCCCACTGAGGCAATAGGAAAACCAGCTTCAATTATATCAATGCCTAATTTTTCCAATTGTAAAGCAATCTGTACTTTTTCTTTGGTATTGAAATTAACGCCGGGGGTTTGTTCGCCATCCCGTAAAGTTGTGTCAAAAAACTGAATTTTGCGCATGAAATTTCCTCCTTGTTTAGATACTGTATTTATAACGCCGTCGTCTTTTCAAAAAAATTTACAAAAAAAGCATTCCATTAAGGTTTTACCCGTTAATGCAATGCGAATAGGACTCTTAAATTATTAAAAGAGTCCTCAGCTATAATAATAAATTTGTCATAAATTTCGAAGTTGTCATTTTCATCACCTGCTTGTTTGTTACAAACATCATAAGGCTTAGAGAAAATGATGTCAACAATTTATTCTAAATTTTCTGAATATTCTTTTTTTATTTATTTTATCTTGCCTTTTTATTGTTATTGTTAAAGTCATTGCTTGACGTCACATTTCATAAATTACAACCTATACACTCTTTTTAAACTTCCGAATTTTTTTCATCGCCCATTCATAATGACTCGAAGTAGCGGAAACAAAATAGCTTCCCAGCGTACTTCCTCCAATCCAAGGATAGACATTTTTTTCAAATAATTCCTCATTGGAAAATATCTCAGCCAACTTCATAACTTCATGATGGGTTTGCGCTAGAAGACTATACGCTTCTTCATAGCTGGTATGCTGGTGTTTTACCCAGAATTCTTCATTCATCTTGCCGTAAGTTTTCCAATTATATCCTTCTTTTAAAAATTGCCTTTTTTCGCCCTTCTGATTTGCCACTATCCAATCTAGCAACAGCTTGTGCCATTCATAGAGATGAATCAGAACATCTCGTAAATTTTTATCTCGTTGCCAATGTGCTTGCTTTTCTTTTTCAACGTCAAAAGTAAAATTTTGCCTTAAACTTTCTTGAGGAAGTGTATTTAACAGAGCCGTCATTTTCCCATAGCTTGCATTTCCAACTTCAATTAAATCCCTCTTATTTGTTGGTCTTACCATGTTCACATCTCCTTCATACTTTTTATAATAAATACACCAATAAAAATTTTATTCTAATTTCATTATGCCTTCAACCACGGGACTGACGTCAAGTAAAAGATGGAAAACTAGAGGATATTTCATTTATTTACAAACTTTCCTATATAAAAAACGCTAAAGCTAGAGACACAACTAGCATTAGCGTTTTTATCATTTTCCTACACGACAAATTATTCAGCAGCTAAAGCAGCCATTGTAATGTAGTTATATGGTTGGTTAAAGTGTGGTAGGAAGAAAATATCCAATAGTTTTAATTCATCAATTGTGACATGCTTACTAATTGCTAGTGAAAACATGTGAATAGCCATAGAAATATCCTCTGTTGAAGACATTTGTGCCCCCACAATCCGGCGAGAAGATGCTTCGTATACGATCCGAATTTTCACATCTCCATTTTCTTCTTTAATAAAACTAGGTTTTTGTAAATCTTCATAGTCTGTATATTTAACTTCCATATTGTTCTTTTCAGCAGCGGCAACCGATAACCCTGTTGAAACCATATTGAAACCAAAAATTGAAATACCATTTGAACCTTGAACACCTGCTGATTCAACTGACGTACCACCAATATTGTGACCGGCAACGATCCCCGTACGAACAGCATTGGATGCAAGTGCAATATAAGTCGTTGCATCGAGTGCATTTGAGTAAATTGTCGCACAATCGCCAACTGCGTAGACATCTGGATCGCTTGTTTGTTGATGGCGGTCAACTAAATAAGCACCATTAGCAAATAGTTCTAGATGATCTTTACCAAATTGTGCATTTGGTCCAAATCCAATCGCATTAATAACCATATCCACTGGGTATTCGCCTTTTTCAGAAACAACAGCATCTACCCGATCTGTTCCTTTGTATTCTTTAATTAATTCCCCAAAATGTAATTCAATTCCGTGATCAGCTAAGTTTTTATCCATGTCATCAGTAAACCATTTGTCATAATAAGACGGTAATGAGCGGTCAGCTGCATCAAAGAGCAGCACATTCTTACCACGACGTTTTGCAGCTTCTGCAATTTCCACCCCAATATAGCCTGCACCAATGACGGCAACAGTTTTCACACTGTCTCGCGCCATTTCACGATCAACATCTTGCCCTTCTTGGAATAATTTCAAGAAGTGAATCCCATTTAAATCATGCCCAGGGACTTTTGGTGAAATTGGACGCGAACCGGTTGCTAAAATAATTTTGTCGTAATTTTCTTCAAAAGTAGTACCGTCTTTTTTCTCACAATATACAATTTTTTTATTAAAATCGATGCTTGTTACAGATGTCTCCATGTAAATTTTAGCGCCTTTTTCTTCGAATGCTTCCTTGTTTGTATAAAATAGGTCTTGATAACCATCAATTTGGCGACCTACCCATAAAGCAGTTCCACAACCTAAATAGCTCAGATTGGTATTACGGTCGATCATTACAACTTCTTGATCTGGGTAATTATCTAATAACGTATTTGCAGCAGCAATTCCGGCATGGTTAGTTCCGACAATAATTGTTTTTGTCATTTTTAATTCCTCCAATAATGAACTCATTCATACTACTTTTTTCACAAAGTTCTTCAAAAAAAGAGAAAAAAGCACTTCTGAAAAAAAGTAAGTGTAAAACAGTCTATTTCCTGTTTCCGTTTACATTCTAGAAAAAAAACAAACGAAAGGCGATCATTCTGCTTGTGAATCTCTATCTCCTTATTTATAACGGTAGTTTTCATTCTAAAGCTTGCGATAATACGTTTTCAAAATTAAAAATTTATGAGATAAAATATTTTTCACAATAATTATTCTAAAATAATAAATATTTTTAAGTACTCTGACACATTTCCTTTACACCGTTTGTTTTTCATGCTTTTTTTCGCTACAATGCACCTACCAACAAAAAAAGGAGCCTACTATGAAACAACCTGCCCTACCCCAATTACCGGATTTAATTAAAACTGATTTTTTTATTGAAGATGAAGCCTTCTTTGAGGGAAATGCTTTTACTAACAGTGATTACAGCTACTTAACTGGTAAAAATATTATCATTCGCCAGAGCGTATTAGAAAAAATCACCTTGCATAAAACGCGCCTAGACAACTTTGAGGCGAGCAACGTGATTTTTCGTAATTGTGATTTTTCCAATATTGAATGGCTAAAAGCCAGCTTTCACCAAGTAATTTTTGACCAATGTAAATTAACAGGGGCCAATTTTTCAGAAAGTTATTTACGTGATTGTCAATTTCAAGATTGTCTTTGTGACTTTGCCTCTTTTAGCCAAGCCAATTTAAAAGTGGTGACTTTCTCTCGTTGTCGTCTAACTGATAGTGAGTTTTACAGTCTAAACTGGCAACATATAGCTTTGCTTGATAATGATTTGACAGGTAGCAATTGGAGTCATACCCGTTTAAACAAACTTGATTTTAGCACAAATAAATTTTATCGCATCACATTTGACCACCAAAACTTACGCGGGCTTATTGTAAACTCTCAACAAGCCTTAGTCATTGCAGCAAGTCTGGGACTTGTGATTGAAGATTCGCTTATTTAATGCGTCGCCACATAGCTAAAAGCATCCAGATAGATAAGCCGATACTAATTAACATTGCAATTGCCCAGCCGAAGACAGAATTTGAAAAAGGCAATGGGACATTCATGCCAAAAAAACCGGTAACAATTGTTGGTACAGTTAGTAAAAGTGACCAAATAGTTAAAAATTTCATCGTGTCATTTAAATTATTATTTAAAAGATTGTTATACGCACCAGAAAGCTGATCAATGACTTGAGAAGCTAAATTCGTCATTTCAACAGCTTGTTTGGCTTCAATTAAAGCATCATCCAGTTGCTCTTTTTCATTATCTTGCAGGCGATGGAAAATATTCAAAGCCCGAATTTGTTGTAATAAAACAGCATTTTGCTTAGTGGCTGTTACTAAGTAGACTAACCCAATCTCCAGGTCTGAAAGTTCTAGCAAATTTTTATTTGTTGTCCGTTCTCGTAATTTTTTATTTAAGCGCATTCGTTCACTATTGACTTCTTCTACTAACGGAAAAAAAGAATCTGAAATTAAAAACAGCGTGTGAAACAATAAGCTATATTCACTTTGATTGCTATTTTTGTGAAGGAGATTTTCCATCATGTCCGTTACATACCCCGTATGTTCGGTCGTAAAAGAAAAAAGATGGCGTTCTTTAATAATAAAAGTCATAGGGCTTGTTTCATAATGATTGTCGGTCTTATGACGATGTGGAACATTGTACACTAATAAAAAAGCATGTTCTTCTGGATCGTATTCTACCCGTGCACGTTCATTTTTATCTAAAGAATATGTTAGCATCTCATCACTTAACTGATACTTCTCTTGCAGTTCACTTAAAGTAGTAACACTGTGGTTATCTACTTGTACCCAATAAGAGGCGCCTTGATTGAATTCTCTTTTATGTTCCATTTTCCACCTCATTTGATTTTCTACTTTTACTTATAACATTATAACAAAAAAAGCTGGAATCCCTACTTATACGCATGGATTCCAGCTTTTTACTTTTAGCTAATAAATTCTAACTGCCGAATTTCTGCTAACTTATCATCAATCATTTTGATTACTTCTTTTGCTGCTCCTTCATCTTCTACGAAGTTCAGCAAATCACCGTCGATTTGTAATTTTGGACTTTCGTGGTAATTATCAAACCACGCATCATAACGCCGATTTAATTCTTGATAATAATCATACAGACTTGGGTCATATTCTAATTGCTCAAACTCGCGACCACGTTTTTTAATTCTAGCTAACATCGTTTCAAAAGAAACTTTAATGTGAACTAACAAATCAGGATGTTTTTTTTGCGCTGCATAGGGTAATTCTTGCATCATATTGGCAAGTAATTCATCATAAACTTGCACCTCTGTTGCAGTGGCCCGTCCCAAGTCAGCATTTAAATGAAACAACAACGAATCTTCATAAATAGAACGATCCAAAACATTATCTTCATGCTGTAGGGCTTGTTTAATACTATCAAAACGTTTATTTAAAAAGTAAATTTGCAATAAAAAGGCGTACTTATTAGGATCTTGATAAAATAATGGTAATACTTCATTGTCATCAACTGATTCATAAAACGCTTTACTGTTTAAATGATTGGCTATCATCTCAGTTAAACTTGATTTTCCTGCACCAATGGTACCCGCTAATACAATCACACTCATGGACCTCCAACTCACCTATCACTAAATATTGTGTTTTGCTATTACTTAAAACAATATACTCCACAACATCTAGTTGCGTCAAATAAGAAAATACTCACAAAAATTGCCACCATTTCAATAAATCTTACAGCCAACATAGCATAAAAATGAACAGGTGACGTTTGATCATTTATTTTCCCTGACAAAAAGTAAATCGCTAACTTTGACTACTCTTTTTAAATAAAATAAAAAAAGAAGTTAAAAAAATCTCTTAAGAAAAAATTGAAAAGTATTGAAATTTTTCATAAACTCTTAACGAGTCGCTTAATTTTTAGTAGAATGGACAAGCAGTACATATTTTGTTTTGTATAAATAAAAAAAGAAATGAGGCATTTGCATGAAATCCAGTGGTGAAGGTAATGCCAATGGGAAAATTATCTTAATGGGAGAGCATTCTGTTGTCTATGGAAAACCAGCAATTGCTTTTCCGTTTCAACCTACCCATGTCACAGCTGAAATAACCGACCATGCTTATGAAAAATTGCGTTCAGGGTATTTTGTCGGACCCTTAGCTAAAGCACCAAAAAGTCTGGAAAATATTAAAACACTAATTCACCAATTGCGTCATGACTTTTCTACACCACCTGTTCAAATCACGATTTCCAGTACTATTCCTGCTGAAAGAGGAATGGGATCTAGCGCTGCTGTGGCAGTCGCCATTACGCGTGCTTTTTTTGATTGGCTAAATCGTCCCTTAAGTTCTAAGCTTTTACTAAACTATGTAAACTATGCAGAGAAAATTTCTCATGGTAATCCAAGCGGTATTGATGCTGCAGCTACAGCAGGAGACGAGCCAATTTTATTTCAAAAAGGTGCTACTTTTGAAACTTTCCCCATCAATATCAGTGCTTTTTTAATTGTGGCAGATACAGGAGTCAAAGGTAAAACCAGACAAACTGTCAAGGCAGTAGCAAAGCGTTTTGAACAAGACGCCCAGACTACCGGTCGTTTGATGAATGAGTTAGGGGATTTAACTTTAAAAGCCAAAAATGCTATTTTAAATAATCAAGCTCCTTACTTAGGGGAGTTAATGAATGCTGCTCAAAAAAATTTAGCAGCTTTGCAAGTAAGCGATCAAACATTGGATAATTTAATTACCGTTGCCAATCAAAACGGTGCACTAGGAGCAAAACTAACCGGTGGTGGTAAAGGCGGTTGTATGATCGCTTTAGCTTCCGATTACAAAACTGCCAAAAAAATCACCACGGCTTTAACCAACCAAGGTGCTAAAGCAACTTGGATTCAAGAATTAGGAGTTTATCAATATGCTTAAAGGAAGTGCCCGAGCACACACCAATATCGCCTTAATCAAATATTGGGGCAAAGCAAATGAAGATTTAATTATTCCCATGAATAATAGCCTTTCATTAACTTTAGATGCTTTTTATACTGAAACAACAGTGACATTTTCAGAAGAGTTAACAACTGATATTTTTTATCTAGATGATACTTTACAAGATGAAAAAGGGACAAAAAAAATTAGCCGCTTTTTAGACTTGGTGCGTAAAAAAGCGGCCTGCCCACTTTTTGCGGAAGTGAACAGCTATAACCATGTCCCTACAGCGGCTGGATTAGCCTCTTCTTCAAGCGGCTTAGCAGCTCTTGCCGCAGCGTGTAATCAAGCACTGCAATTAGATTTATCTGACCGCGATTTATCGCGTTTAGCAAGACGAGGTTCCGGATCTGCTTGTCGCAGTATTTTTCCTGGTTTTGTAGAGTGGCAAAAAGGCAATAGTGATGAAACTTCTTTTGCCGAAGTTGTGCCAAGTAGCGGTTGGGAAAATGAACTTGCAATGTTATTCATTTTAATTAACGATCAAGAAAAAGATATTTCCAGCCGTGATGGGATGCGTAAAACAGTTGAAACTTCCGCCTTTTATGATGGTTGGTTGCAAACGACAACACAAGATTTAGCCAGTGCTAAAATCGCCATTCATGCGCAGGACTTTGAAAAGCTTGGCACTGTCACTGAAAACAATGCTTTAAAAATGCACGGGACAACATTAGCTGCCGTGCCACCGTTTACTTATTGGTCACCCGATAGTTTGAAGGCGATGAATGCCGTTAGAAAAATTCGTGCAGCAGGTTTACCTTGTTACTTCACCATGGATGCTGGGCCAAACGTTAAAGTTTTGTGCCAACGAAAAGACGTCGCACAACTAAAAGAAAAACTTACACATTATTTTGCTGATGAGCAACTCATTACCGCATTTAGTGGCCCAGGAATCACCTATTTATAACAAAGTAGGCAACTTATAGGAGGAAGAAAAGATGTTAGTGGAAGCTTCGGCTCCAGGAAAACTTTATATTGCAGGAGAATACGCAGTGGTTGAAGCAGGCCATCCAGCAATCATTATTGCTGTCGACCAATTTATCACAGTTACTATTACTGCAGCCAAAAAAAGTGGTAGCATCCAATCAGCGCAATACAGCGAGCTACCAATAAAATGGACACGTCGTGGTGGTGAGTTGGTTTTAGATATTCGGGAAAATCCATTCCATTATATTTTAGCCGCAATTAAAATCACCGAAAAATATGCTCAAGAACAAGATAAGCAACTGGCATTTTTTGATCTAAAAGTAACGAGTGAATTGGATAATTCTAATGGTCGTAAATACGGTTTAGGTTCTAGCGGGGCGGTAACCGTCGCAACAGTTAAGGCGTTGAGTGCCTTTTATGAGCTTTCTTTAACACCAATGATGACCTTTAAACTCGCAGCTTTAGCCCATCTAGAAGTCCAAGGCAATGGGTCTTGCGGAGATATTGCGGCAAGTTCTTATGGTGGTTGGATTGCTTTTTCTACCTTTGATCAAAATTGGTTGCAAAAACATCGTCAAACTGAGAGCATTACGAATTTATTAGTAAAAGAATGGCCTCAGCTTGCCATTACACCGCTACCTGAAGTTTCTCATTTGCGTTTATTAATTGGTTGGACAGGATCTCCTGCTTCTACTTCTGATTTAGTGGATCAAGTAAATGAATCCAGAGCAAATAAACAAACCTCTACTTCCTATGAAGAATTCCTAGCTGCTAGCAAAGAATGTGTGGAACAAATGGTTACTGGATTTCACACTAAAAATATCACCTTAATCAAGAAAATGATTAAGAAAAATCGTCGTCTTTTAAATGAGTTAACGCAAATCACCAATGTCACAATCGAAACGCCGGCATTGAAAACATTGTGTGATTTAGCTGAAAACTACGGTGGTGCTGCTAAATCATCTGGTGCCGGCGGTGGTGATTGCGGAATTGTAATTACCGATCAAAAAAGTGGTATATTGCCTCTGATGAGCGCTTGGGAAAAAGCGGGTATCACGCCACTTCCCCTACACGTTTATCATTATCCTAAAAAGGTTGAAGAAAGGACGCAGCATGAATCGCAAAGATGAACACGTAAGCTTAGCAAAAGCTTTTCACAAAGAGAAAACAAATGATTTTGACGCAGTCCGTTTAATTCACAACCCTTTGCCGCAAATTGACGTTAAAGATGTCAGTTTGTCTACTGAAATTTTAAATCACAAGGAAGAATTTCCTTTTTTCATTAATGCCATGACAGGTGGTTCCAAAAAATCATTACAAATCAATCGTGATTTGGCCTTCGTTGCAAAAGAATGCCGTTTAATGATGGCAACTGGTTCTGTTACCGCAGCTTTAAAAGATGAAAGTGTTAGTGATAGTTTTAAAGTGGTGCGCAAAATAAATCCCACTGGCTTTTTTCTCGCAAATATTGGTGCGCACAATACCTTAGAAAATGCGCAGCGCGCTGTGGAACTATTTGGTGCAAATGCCTTACAACTTCATTTAAATGCACCACAAGAATTGGTAATGCCAGAAGGCGATCGTTCATTTTCTGATTGGTTGGATAATATCGCTGAGATTACTGCTAAACTTGAAGTACCTGTGGTCGTCAAAGAGGTGGGCTTTGGTATGACAAGAGAAGCAATGCTGCAGTTAATTAGTGCCGGAGTTCAAACAATTGATGTTTCTGGACAAGGCGGTACTAGCTTTACCCAAATTGAAAATGCACGCCGACCAAAGCGCGAGATGGCATATTTAAGCGAATTCGGTCAATCGACCGTTATTTCTTTACTTGAGGCTGCCCAAGTAACCCGCTCGTTTGAAGTAATCGCTTCAGGTGGTATTCGGAACGCTTTTGATATTTTCAAATCCCTTATTTTAGGTGCCGACACCGTCGGAATTTCTGCCACAATCTTAAATCACCTTTTAAGCCATGGCGTTGAGGCTACCATTGAGATGATTCAAAGTTGGCAAGAAGACTTAGCCCTGCTTTACACAATGGTGGGTAAAAAAAATACACATACTCTGGAAACAGTCCCAGTTATCTTTACTGATGAGGTATGGCAATGGTGCCAAGCCCGCAGTATCGATGTAAAAAAGTATGCCGGTAGAGGACAAAATGAAATACCTCTACGTTTTTAAACACATTTAGCTTTTGAGTTCAACAAAAAAATAGCGTTCTTCTCAAAATTTGAAAAGAATGCTATTTTTGTTTTATCATTTTTTAAAAAGACGTTTCAAAAAGCTCTGCTTTTCTGGTACTGCCGTTTTGTTTGTAACAGGTACTTTAGTCAAATCGACTATTAGATTAGGCTCTTTTTGCAATGTTCGGTTGAGCTCCATTATCCCCTTTAAACTTTCCCTCATGCGTCGAATTGCACCAGGAGTCAAGGCAAATATTTCTTGTGCTTCTTGTTGACCTTCTGCTGATTGTAACGCAGCCATAATATTTTGTATCAGCAGATATTGCTGTTGCAAAATATTCCGTATTTCGTATTTTTCAGATTGAATTTCTTCTTGCTCAGTTACCAAATAGCTTATCACAGATAAACTTTCACCATAATCAATTAAATCATCGCGTAATTGAGATATTGTTGCATCATTTGTAGAATTTTCAATTCCTGCGATAAATTTCTTCAACAATGTTTGGGATGTTTTTAATTGCACAATTTTGGCTGTTAACATTTTTTCACCTTCATTCCTTTTATTTCTTATAGCCAAGTATCAAATTATGGCTACAAAAAGTCAAGGCAAATAAAAAACCGTCACGCTGCTAAGAAGCCTGACGGTTTTTGTTGGTTATACGTTTTAAACGTTAGCTGTAAAATTTAAGCTTTTTCGTTGTACGCTTCAATAATGATACCTTTTAATTCCGAGATTAAAGGTTCTTTTGGATTAGCAGTTGTACATTGGTCTTCATAAGCAAGTTCTGCCATGCGATCAACAGTTGTATCCAATGTTTGTTGCGTTACACCTTGTGCTTTCAAGCTCATGTCGATACCGACTTTTTTACCTAATTCGTAAACTGCTGTTGCTAATGCTTCAACTAATTCTTCAGTAGTTTCACCTTTAAGACCTAAGAATTTTGCAATATCCGCATAGTCTGTATCAGCACGGAAGTAGTCATATTTAGGGAACATTGCATGTTTTTGTGGGTCTTTGGCATTGTAACGGATGATGTGCGGTAATAAAATCGCATTCGTACGTCCGTGTGGAATACCATATTCGCCACCAATTTTGTGAGCGATTGAGTGACAAATACCCAAGAATGCATTTGCAAATGCCATCCCAGCCATTGTGGAAGCATTATGCATTTTTTCACGTGATTCCATATCCGGTGTTTTTACTGATTTTTCTAAATAGTCAAAGACAATTTTAATTGCTTGTAAACTTAAACCACGGGTGTAATCAGATGCCATAACAGAAACATAAGATTCAATTGCATGTGTTAAAACATCCATACCAGTATCAGCAGTAACGCCTGCTGGCACCGACATAACAAATTGAGGATCCACAATCGCAACATCTGGCGTCAATGCGTAGTCAGCTAATGGGTATTTTACATGTGTATCACTGTCTGTGATAACGGCAAATGGTGTTACTTCTGAACCAGTACCTGATGTCGTCGGGATACATACAAATTGTGTTTTTTCAGGTTTGCCAATTTTGTAAGTTCGTTTGCGGATATCTAAGAATTTTTGTTTTGCGCCAAAGAATGAAGTGTCTGGGTGCTCAAAGAACATCCACATCCCTTTTGCCGCGTCCATTGCAGAACCACCACCAAGAGCAATTACTGTATCCGGTTGGAAAGCGTTGAAGACTTCAAGACCTTTATAAACCGTGTTTGTCGAAGGGTTAGGTTCAACATCTGAGAAAATTTCAATTTTAACATCGTTTTTACGACGAGCTAAAACTTCACGTACTGTATCCGCATAACCAAATTGCACCATACCTGGATCACAAACAATCATAACCCGTTCAACATTTTCCATTTTTTCCAAGTATAATAAAGAGTTCTTTTCAAAGTAAATTTTTGAAGGTAATTTGAACCACTGCATGTTATTTCTCCGTTTCGCGATAGTTTTAACGTTGATTAAGTTGATCGCAGATACGTTCTTAGATACAGAGTTACGACCGTAAGAGCCACAACCTAATGTTAATGATGGAATCATTTCGTTGTAAATATTTCCGATACCACCTTCAGCAGATGGAGAATTTACTAAGACACGGCAAGCTTTCATTTTCAAGCCATATTGTAATTGTAAGTCTTCATTTTCAGAGTGAATAACTGCTGTATGACCAAGACCACCTAATTCCAACATTCCTTGTGCCAAATCAAAACCATGCTCTGTACTTTCGGCTTTCATCATTGCTAAAACTGGTGATAATTTTTCGCGAGATAATGGATAATCTGCTCCCACACCGTCAAGTTCCGCAATTAACATTTTAGTACCTTCAGGAACTTTGATACCAGCTAATTTGGCAATTTCAACTGCTGGATGACCAACGATTGCTGGGTTAACAGCATATTTGCCCTCGTTCATAACAGCATCTTCTAATTTTTTCAATTCTGATTTTTTCACAACATAACATTGATGTGCTTCAAATTCAGCTTTTACAGCTGCGTAGATTTCTTTATCTACGATTACACCTTGTTCAGAGGCACAAATCATACCGTTATCAAATGTTTTTGAAACAATCACGTCATTTACGGCACGTTTAATTTTTGCTGTTTTTTCGATGTAAGCTGGAACATTCCCTGCACCTACGCCTAAAGCTGGTTTACCAGTTGAATAAGCTGATTTCACCATGCCAGGACCACCTGTTGCTAATACAATTGCAACGCCTGGATGATTCATTAATTTTTGTGTAGCTTCGATTGAAGAATGTTCTTTTTCAATCCATTGGATACAATTTTCAGGAGCACCCGCTGCGATTGCTGCATCACGTACAATACGCGCAGCTTCTTTTGAACACTCTTGTGCAGATGGGTGGAATGAAAAGATAACCGAATTTGCAGTTTTCAATGAAATCATTGCTTTAAAAATTGTTGTTGACGTTGGGTTTGTTGTTGGTACAACTGCTGCAACAACGCCAACTGGTCCTGCAACTTCGATTAAACCTTTTTGTTTGTCTTCGCCGATAACCCCAACTGTTTTATCATGTTTAATTGAATTCCAGATATATTCTGATGCATACATGTTTTTGATTGCTTTATCTTCAACAATCCCACGACCAGTTTCTTCAACTGCCATTTTTGCTAAAGGCATATGTTTGTCTAAAGCGGCCATTGCCATTTCATGAACGATTTTATCTACTTGTTCTTGTGTAAAGTTTTCCATTTGTTTTGCAGCTGCATTTGCTTTTGCTGCTAACTCGTCGATTACTGCATCTGTATCGATTACTTTAACTTCTTTTTCCAATGTCTTAGCCATTGTGTTCCTCCTAAAAGTTGGTTAATTTTTCTTTGTTAATCATTTCACATACAGAACTATACACTATATTTTTTTCGTTGTAAATACTTTTTGTGATTTTTTTCACAGTTTTTATTATAACGCTGTTTTTACTGTTCTAATCACGTTTTGACAAACACTGATTTAAAAACAAAGAAAGCAGTTACAAGATTTTCATCTATTGTAACTGCTCATAAAATATTTTTTTATTTCGTTAGATAAAATGAAAATAGATTAATTATAACTTAAGTATTTTATTTTCATTTAGACTTTTTAATACCATTTAAAAACTCGTGCAAAAAACCACAATTTATTTTCAAGTGAAACTTTTTACCATTTTTTCTAATCCCAGTTCTAACTTGCTTTTTGAACACCCGATATTTAGACGCAAGAAATTACTCCCCTCATCGCCGTAAACACTGCCATCCATAATTGCAACTTGCCCAATTTCTATTAAGCATCGTTGAACAACTTCCATTGGTAAATTAAGTTTTGTGATATCTAACCACATCAGATACGTTGCTGCTGAATCAACGCTTTTTATTTGCGGCAAATTTGCTGCCAGATATTTTTTAGCAAAGGCAAAATTATCGTCTAAGTATTCATTTAATTCATCCACCCAGTAGCTACATTCATAATACGCAGTCATAGTAGCCAACATGCCAAGATTGCTAGCTGAAGACAGACCATCTTGATTTTTCAAAGCCAGTTGAAACTGCTCACGTATTCTTTCATCTGGTAAAATGGCGTATGAAAAAATTAACCCTGGAAAATTGAAAGTTTTAGACCCCGATGTTACTAGCGCAACATTTTTATCCATGAAATCTATAATCGGGTAATGCTTTTGCCCCTTACGAAGAATATCCATATGAATTTCATCGCTGATCAAAAAGACATCGTATTGCCAACACAAGCTGACAATTTTAGTCAATTCTTCTTTTTGCCACACACGTCCAGTAGGATTGTGAGGAGAACATAATAACAGCACCGTATTCTCTTGACTTGCTAATTTTAGTTCTAAATCTTGCCAATCAATTTCATACTGACCTTCTTCATAGCGTAAGGGATTGGGAATAATTTTACGTTCATTGCCATCAATTGTTTTATAAAAAGCATCATAGGCCGGCGTTTGAACGATGACACCTTCTCCTTTTTTCGAGACGATTTGCAATAATTTTGAAATGCTATACATAACTGTCGGACTATAAACGATATCTTCTGGAGCTAGATAACTCGTGAACCTTTTTTCATACCAATGTAAAATACTTTGTTTAAATGTTTCGTGATTCCAGCGGGTATAGCCAAAAACTGGATGTTGCAGCCGTTCTTTTAAAGCTGTCATTACTTCATCAGGTAAAGCAAAATCGGTATCTGAAATCGTAAAAGGTAGCAAGTTCGCTACGCCAAAACGATCTTGAACATAATCCCATTGGGTACAAAATGTGCCTTTACGATTGACGACTGTGTCAAAATCCATCGTCTTTGCCTCTTTTCTTAAATCAAATTGTCTAGTGCATTGCGCACTGTTGTAACTTTAGTACCGATAATGACTTGAACATTGGTATCATCCAAATGTACGACACCTAAAGCACCTAGTTTTTTTAATTCATCATCTTGAACTTTTTTACCATCTTGTAAAACCAAACGAAGACGTGTAATACAATTGTCCAATGATTCAATATTTTCTGCGCCACCTAAAGCATTTAAAATACCAGTCGCATCATAGCTACCTTTTTTAGCGTAGTTTGTTTCAGTATCTGTGTATTCTGTTTCATCTACTATTGCCTCACGACCTGGTGTTTTCAAGTCTTTTCGTAAGATAACGGTTTTAAAGACGAAGTAGTAAATCGCAAACCAAAAAGCACCCACAATTAATACCATCCACCATTTGGTGTAATTGCCTTGCATCACCCCAAAAATTAAGAAGTCTAATACCCCACCATCTGTGTTGCCAATCGTAACTCCTAATAAACTCATCACCATAAAACCAGCGCCGGTCATAATCACATGGAAAATCCATAGTAATGGGCTAATAAACAAGAATAGAAATTCAATTGGTTCTGTGATTCCTGTTACAAAAGTTGCAATTACGCCGGAAATTAATAGGCCTTTGATTTTATGACGATTTTCTGGTTTGGCAGTTTGATACATTGCCAGTGCTGCTGCTGGTAGACCAAACATAAATGTTGGCATTTTACCTTGTGATAAAAAGGCAGTAGCAGCAGAGCTGATTGGTAAATTATTTTGCAATTCTGCATAAAAAATATTTAAAGCACCAAAGACTTCTTTACCATCAATTACTGCATGGCCCCCAGCTTCTGTGAAACGGATCATAGATACTAGAATATGATGCAAACCAAATGGAAGTAATAAACGTTCTCCTGAACCAAATAAAAACGGACCAAATGGACCTGCTTTTTGAATTAAAGTGCCAATACCAGTAATAAGTAAAGCAAATAATGGCCAAATCATCGGAATCGCTGTCCCTACCAATGCCATTACAAGTGATGTGATAATTGGAACAAAACGAGCACCTGAAAAGAAAGCAAAACTATCTGGCAACTGCGTTTGATAAAAACGATTATGCAGATGATAGACGATTACTCCGGCAATAATACCACCTAGTACACCCATTTCTATTGTCTGAATACCAAAGACCATCCCTTGGCCTGCTTCTCGTAAACTTTCAGCAGCAGCTAAGTTGTTCGTTTCAGTTAAGTAAAAATTGATAGCTAAATTCATTACAACATAGCCGACAAAACCAGAAAAAGCTGCTACCCCTTTTTCTTTACGAACCAAACCTAAAGGAATTGCCATGGCAAACATAACTGGTAAATAAGTGAATGCAAAGCCACCAATCGCTGACATAAAACGGAAGATAACTTGTAAGATATTATTTCCTAAAAATGGTACGGCTTGGATTGTTGACTCACTAGAAAATGAACTCCCAATCCCCAGTAAAATCCCCATAAACGCCAGCAATGCTACGGGAAGCATAAACGTTTTTCCTAATCCTTG
Organism: Enterococcus saigonensis; assembly: GCF_011397115.1. Lineage (NCBI taxonomy): Bacteria > Bacillati > Bacillota > Bacilli > Lactobacillales > Enterococcaceae > Enterococcus > Enterococcus saigonensis. The sequence goes on from NZ_AP022822.1 coordinate 2,219,688, forward strand.
AAAAAATTCCCAAAATCCAGCTTTTTTCTTCATTTTTGTGTCCTCCAAACTTGTTATTTTTATTATCATCTGTTCTTATGCTAATTAAATGAGTGCTATAAATTATTGCTGATACATTAGATAAGTTTCAATGATAATTTTTAATTTGTGGTAGTGCATAATATTTTTTATTTTACTACGCATCACCTGTAACAAGAGAAACATTATGTATCCGCTTTCTTATCACTTGTCTTATTTTAGCCAGTTAAAACAAAAATGCAATATTTGCTAAAGATAATGAAAGAGCATACAAGGCTTTGTATGCTCTTTCATTATAGCTATTACCATTTTTACCCCATTTTTTCTGCTAATTTCATCATTAAAATATCTGTAACAGCTGTTAAAGACACCCGCGAGCTTAAATCAACTTGATCAAAATAAACCATTTCTACCATAACTTGTAAGGGATAGTCCGCCAGTTTAGCCAAGGTTGAATTCTTCGTTCCCACAATAGCAATGATTGGAACTTTATTTGCCATCAGATTACGGGCGTATTCCATTAAATGAATTGTCTCGCCGCTATTGGAAACAATAATTGCGACATCTTTTTTTGTTAAAGATTTAGAAACCGCTTGAAGTTCATCCCAATCAATTCTTGCAGAGGCATTTTTACCTAAGAAGGTTAATTTGCGTGCAACTTCAATACAATTTGGCAAACTGCCTCCAACACCAAATATTTCAATTTTTTCAGCATGAAATAGCTTTGTCACTACTTCATCTAACAGCTCTTTTTGCAACAGACGAAATGTTTGATGCAATTGTTTTTCAATTGAGGCCATAATGGTTTTTATATCGTGATCAATTCGTAAATCGTGCTGTTCTGCTTTTTCCACATCGTCATATTGCGCAATCGCGTATTTTAATTCTTGAAAGCCGCGAAATCCTAGATGTTTTGCCGTACGCGATACTGTCGCCGTTGAAATGAACAGCTGCCCAGCGACTTCATCGGCGGTCATTTGCCCAATTTTTTGTGGATTGCGTAAAATATAATCAAAAACTTGGCGTTCCAATTCACTTAGCTGGTCCCGTCTTTTTTGCAGTTTATTAATTAAGCTTTGCATTTTTTTCTCCTTGTATTAAAAAGGCAGTGCAAACTCCATCTTTTTTATGTATTGGTTTTTTATTAGCTGACTAACACTAAAGGATAAAAGAAAAATCCCGCAAAAGCAGGATTATTCTTTATCACTATTTTCATCAGTTGGATTAGAAATCAAATCTTCTGTTTTAACTTCTGTCACCGTATCGTCCACTACAACTGATTTTCCAGGTGTAATTGATTTGATTGCTTGTTTATCAAAAACAAGAAACACACCTTCACAATCGATTGTCACAGTTTTATTCGTTTCGTCAACTTCAGACAAAACACCATGTAAACCACCGATTGTTACAACTTCATCGCCTGGTTTCATTGCATTCAACGTATTTTGACGTTCTTGTTGTTGTTTTTTCGTTGAACGTGACATAAACCACATCGCCCCTAATAAAACAACGAACATGATAATCGTTGGTAAGCCACCCATTTTATTCACCTCGTTTAATTTAATTCACAAGAATAACTTTAACAAAGATTCTTTACTTAAACTAGTTTTTTCTATGAATTTTAAAAACTTTTCGCGTTTTCTTTATTATAGCCATACTCTTCAAAGAAAGCTTGACGAAATTCTAACAAATTGTCATCCATAATTGCCTGACGAACTTGTTTCATTAGATTCAATAAGAAATACAAATTGTGGTAAGTCGTTAACCGAATTCCAAATGTTTCATCGCAGTGGATCAAATGACGAATATACGCACGACTATAGTTACGACAAGTATAGCAGTCACATTTTTCATCTAATGGTCTAAAATCATGAGCAAATTTCGCATTTTTTACAACTAAACGTCCTTGTGAAGTCATACAAGTGCCATTGCGGGCAATTCTTGTTGGTAAGACACAATCAAACATGTCAATTCCACGAATTACACCATCAATCAGGGAATCTGCTGCTCCAACACCCATTAGATAGCGTGGTTTATGGTCAGGGATTAAAGGCGTCGTGAAATCTAAAACACGATTCATTTCAACTTTCGGTTCACCCACAGATAATCCACCAATAGAGTAGCCAGGAAAATCCATGCTAATTAAATCTTTGGCACTTTGACGACGCAAGTCTTCAAAACCAGCACCTTGAATAATTCCAAATAAACCTTGACGATCCGGATTAGCATGCGCTTTAAGTCCGCGTTCCGCCCAGCGAGACGTCCTTTCAACAGATTTTTTGACATAGTCGTAACTTTCGTCAAAAGGTGGACATTCATCAAAACTCATCATAATATCCGAACCTAACTTATTTTGAATATCAATTGCTTTTTCCGGTGAGAGGAAAAGAGGAGCACCATTTAAATGATTTTTAAAGTGTACCCCTTCTTCTGTGATATTACGCATATCTGCTAATGAAAATACTTGGAAGCCGCCAGAGTCGGTTAAAATGGGCTGATCCCAGTTCATAAATTTGTGTAGCCCGCCCGCTTCTGCAACTAAATCCTCCCCAGGACGTAGCCATAAGTGATACGTATTGCTTAAAATTACACCAGCACCCATCTCTTTTAATTCTTCTGGTGCCATTGTTTTAACCGTTGCCAATGTTCCAACTGGCATAAACATTGGTGTTGGAAAAGTGCCGTGGGGTGTAATTAATTCACCAAGACGGGCACCTGTGTGTTTTTCTTTTTTTATTAAACGGTATTTGATGGCAGGTTCTTGCGCCATTTTACTCCCTACTTTCTACTTTGATCTGTGCAACTTCAATCATCATAAAGGCTTAAGAATAATTTTGCAAGGTCATAATTCCCACTGTTATTTTCTCTTAAACAAATTTCCTTTATAATTGGAATAATCATCAAAATTCAAAAAAATACTTGTAATTTCCAAATGAGTGGCTTTTTGGTATACTGAATTTAATTTGAAAAGGAGTTGAAAAAAATGAAAACATCTGGTGAATTAAAATTAGAAGCAAAACAAATGTTACAAGGGCGTTGGAAAGATGCCGTATTGATGAACCTGATTCCAACACTTATCGGAATTGCGATTGCTGCTATTATCATTATTCCTTTGGTTACAATTATTGGTGGAATTGCATTGCTTAATCCTGATGCTGTGGACAATGTAGCAAATAATATCCAAAGCGGGAATGGCGATATTTCTTGGACTGCTCAACTTGGAAATCAAGGTAGCGGCATTATTAGTGGATTGATAACAACCCTTTTTGTTTCAGGTATGTCTTGGACTTTTTTAGATATTTACCGCGGTAAACGCGTAGATATTAATCCTTTGAATGATGTATTTCGCGCATTCAAAAGTCCGTTTCTTGTGGGTGTACTATGTATTTACTTACTCTCAACTATCTTCATTGGGTTATGGTCTCTTCTTCTTATTATTCCAGGGATTGTAAAAAGTTATTCTTATTCTCAAGCAAACTTTATTTACTACGATATTTTGGAAGGTACGGGTCAAAAACCTGGTTATTTAGAGTGTATTACCACTAGTCGACGTTTAATGGATGGTTTTAAAGGACAATTATTCTGGTTGGATTTAAGTTTTATCGGCTGGCATATCTTAGCCTTGCTAACTTGCGGTATTGGTTACTTATGGTTAAATCCGTATATCTATGCTACAAAAGCTGCTTTTTACAATAATTTACCTAACGAAGCAGATACTTTTTAATAAAAAAAAATCTCTGGGAAAAATCCCAGAGATTTTTTTTTACTCTTCCTCAGAGGAAAAGTGGAATTTAATCATTTCATTTACAAACACTGGTATAATCGACAAAATTGCTACTAAAAACCAGTGATTCAAACTAATATGCACCAAGTTAAACAAATCTTGGGTAAATGGTAACAAGGCAATTGCCGTTGTAATCAAAACTGCTAAGATTGCCATCTCAAAGAGTGATTTATTGGTAGATAATTTCACTTGAAAAATAGAGCGGCTACTTCGCACATTAAAGACATGGATAATCGAAGAATAGGCTAATACTAAAAAGGCAACCGTCTGGCCAACTTCTGGACTTGCATCTACCCATGGGCTAACACTATTTACAAATGTTCCTAAATAATAGCCAAAAAGAGTGACGATAGTAAAAATACCGGCATTCACAGCAATTTTCTTCCAAAGACCTCGGGCAAAAATCCCTTCATGCGCTGGAATTGGCGGCTCTTTCATGATACCTGCTTCTGCTGGCTCTCTTCCCAAAGCAAAACCTGGTAAACCATCGGCCACAACATTGACAAACAACAATTGAACCGCACTAAAAGGTGCTCCCCAGCCAATTAACATGGCAATTAAAACGATAAAAATTTCCGAGATATTACAACTTAATAAAAAGTTGATTGCTTTACGTATATTTTGATAAACCGTTCGCCCTTGAGCCACTGCATCGACAATGGTTGCAAAGTTATCATCAGTTAAAACAATATCTGCTGCCCCTTTTGCAACGTCTGTCCCGGTAATCCCCATCGCACAGCCAACGTCACTAGCATTCAACGCTGGAGCATCGTTGACACCATCTCCGGTCATGGCGACAACAGCCCCTGTACGCTGCCACGATTTTACAATTCTAATTTTATCTTCAGGTGTCACCCGCGCATAAACCGTTAAATCTTTTACTTTTCCATCTAATTCTTCATCTGTTAATTTTTGCAATTGTGAGTCAGAAATTGCCTGTTGCTTATGACTTAAAATCCCTAACTCTTTTGCAATTGCACTCGCAGTTACAACATGATCGCCAGTAATCATAACGGTCTTAATTCCTGCCTTACGCGCTTTTTTAATCGCACCTTTACTTTCAGGTCGTGGCGGATCAATCATGCCTACTAAGCCCAGCAAACGTAAATCTTGTTCCAAATTTTCTGAGGTAATTTCAGTTGGTTCAGCTTCAAAGACACGATACCCCACTGCAATGACCCGCAATGCTTTCTTCCCAAAACGGTCATTTACGACTTGTGCCCGTTCTACATCACCATAATGAAATTTTGGCATCAATACATCAAATGCCCCTTTAGTAACAGAAAGAAATTTTTTATTTCCCATTTTATGCACGGTTGTCATCATTTTTCTTTGCGAGTCAAAAGGTAGTTCTGCAATTCGTGGATATTCTTCGTCAAGTTCTTTTTTTGTATGATAATTTTCTTCAATGGCACGAACGATGGCTACCTCTGTTGGGTTTCCCTTCACAAGTACTTCATCGTCTTCACCTTTTTCAACGATAACATCAGTACAAAGACTGGCAATTTTTAATACTTCCATTGCTTCATCAGTCATGCCATCTTCAACATCTGTTACTTCATCACCTCTAGACCAAACACGGCGAACTTGCATTTTATTTTGTGTTAACGTCCCAGTTTTATCTGAACAAATAACACTTGCAGTGCCCAAAGTTTCAACTGCTGGCAAACGTCTAATAATTGCATTTTTTTTCGCCATCTTCTGCACGCCATAAGCCAATGTCAAGGTTACAATTACGGTTAGTGTTTCTGGGACTGCTGCAACAGCTAACGAAACTGAAGTCATAAACATTTCTAAAAGCGGTTCGTTTTGTAAATAACCAATTAAAAAAACCAAAGCTGCTGCAACTAATGCAATTAAACTAATTCGTTTGCCTAATTGATTTAATCTTTTTTGTAAAGGAGTTAACGAATTACCTGAATCACTTAGTAAGCCCGCAATTTTACCCATCTGCGTTTGCATACCGGTCGCAGTAACAATCGCTTGGCCACGACCATTTACTACCGTGCAGCCCTTAAATACCATATTTTGCTGATCTCCTAAAGGTAAGTCTTTGCTACTAATGAAATCAGCATCTTTTTCTACCGGCTCACTTTCCCCGGTCAAAGCAGACTCCTCAATTCGCAATTGAGAAGCTTGCGTTAAACGAGCATCTGCCGCAATCATCGCACCATTTTCGATAACGAGTAAATCACCTGGCACTAACTCGTCTGCATCGATGTCTTGTTGTTGCCCTTCTCTAATCACTGTTGCTGTTTGTTTATTCATATCTTGTAAAGCACTTAACGCTTTTTCTGCATTTCCTTCTTGTACAATCGTTAAGACAGAATTAATAACAATGATTGCAATAATCAAAATTCCTTCAAATAGATCTCCATGATCGGTCGCAATTGCTGTATAAAACGAAATAATTGCTGCTACCATTAAAACTAATGTCGTAAAGTCCGTTAAACTTAATAGAATTTTCTTTAGCATGGTATCTTTTTTTTCTTCAGCAAAACGGTTGAAGCCATATTTTTCATGTCTTTTTTGTACCTCAGCATTACCAAGTCCAACTTTACTTTGTGAAGAAAACTCATTCAGTATTTCATGGGTCGTTTTTTTATAATAGTCCATCATCTTCTCTCCCTTAATTTAATTCATAATTTAACTATAACATACGATTTTTTAATACAACAAATTATATGCGGTTTTTTCACAAATGTTCATTTTTTATTCACAATTAAGGTAGGGATTTTTATTAAAAAAAAGGTGAGTTTATTACTTGAAAGCGCTTTTATTAAGTGCTATACTATGGGTGTAAGGAAGGAAGTTATTTGTTGGAAAGGAGATCTCGAAAGAAGAAAAATTAAACAAGCTAAAAGTTGTTCGATGTACAAGATTCACCTAGATTTATATGTGTGAAGTAGAACCAAATTATAAATAGTGAATGCGTATTAGAGGTTGAAAAGTAATACAACATGTAGTAAAAATCAATACGTAACAATTACAGGATACAAGATTACAAGTGAATAGCAACAAGAATCACATGTTTTAGTGTAGAAAATGTAGTGAAAACAAAATTTTTATGTTTAACACAAGAGATGAGTACTTTGCATATATAAACTGCAAATAACCCTTTTCAACAAATCCTTCCATGATATAAAAGAGGATGGGCACTCGAGAGCCCATCCTCTTCTTTTTATTTGACAAACATCGCATCCCCAAAACTAAAGAAACGATAACGCGCATCGATTGCGTGTTGATAAGCATCTAACGTTAATTTGCGTCCGGCAAAAGCACTCACCAACATAACTAGCGTTGATTTTGGCAAGTGAAAATTGGTACTAAAAGCTTGGACAACTTTAAAGTCATAGCCGGGTGTAATAAAGATATCGGTCCAGCCACTGTCAGCTTTTATTTCCCCTGCAAATTTAGTACCGATTGTTTCTAAAGTACGAATGGATGTTGTTCCTACAGCAATAATTTTACCACCATTTGCGCGAACATCATTTAATACGTGTGCAGCCTCTTCTGTCAAGCGATAGAATTCGCTGTGCATTTGGTGTTCAGCGATGTTATCGACACTAACTGGTCTAAAGGTACCAAGCCCTACATGTAAGGTTAAATAAACTAATTTTACCCCTTTTGCTTCAATTGCTGCCAATAATTCTGGTGTAAAATGTAAGCCAGCTGTTGGCGCAGCAGCAGAGCCATTTTCTTTTGCATACACGGTTTGATAACGCTCCGGATCTTCCAGCCGTTCTTTAATGTACGGAGGTAAGGGCATTTCTCCCAATGATTCTAAAATCTCTAAGAAAATCCCTTCGTATTTAAATGTAATGATGCGCCCACCATGTTCTAATTCCTCTTCTACCACAGCTTTTAAGCGCCCATCACCAAAAGTGATTTCTGTCCCAACTTTGGCTCTTTTAGCAGGTTTAATCAGAGTTTCCCACGTATCTCCTTTGGTATTATTTAAAAGCAGGACCTCTAAATGCCCACCAGTGTCAGGTTTTTCACCATGCAAACGAGCTGGTAAAACGCGAGTATCATTCATTACTAAAGCGTCTCCTGGATTTAACTCATCAATAATATCGCCAAAGTGCTTGTCTTGCATCTCACCTGTTTGCCGATTTACTACCAGCAATCGTGAACTGGAACGTTTTTCTAATGGTGTTTGCGCAATTAATTCTTCTGGCAAATTAAAATCAAAATCTTCTGTTGTTAACATATTTACCACTCTTTCTTTTCCTGAAATTGTCTTTTGTATTTTAACACTTTTTATAATCCTTGACGATGAATGAGACACAATACTTGCTGAAAACATTTTTTGTCGGTAAACTTACATTAAGTAAGAAAAAATTGGCGACTATTTGAATTTCGCTACTTAAAAAAGAGGTGTCTTTTATGCCAGCGTTTCATCATATTTCACTATTAACCAAAAATCACAAGCAAAATGTTGCTTTTTATACCGAATTATTGGGCATGCGCTTTGTTAAAAATACTGTCAATCAAGAAAATAATAGAATGTTACATTACTACTACGGCGATTATACAGGGAGTCCCGGTAGCGTGGTTACCTTTTTTATTGTTCCTCATCTGGGGCAACGTTATGATCACAATCACTTTTTAGCTACGATTGGGTTAAATATTCCAACGAATAGTTTAAGTTATTGGCAAAATCGCTTAGAAAATAAAGGTATTCTAGTTACTCGTAAGAAAAATCAAATATTTTTTGATGATCCCGATCATGTAGGAATAATTTTGACAGAAGTTGCAGAAGCTCCCTTAAAACCTGAATTGCAGGTTAAAAATGATATTCCAGCAGACAAACAAATTTTAGGTTTAGCTTCAACCCAGCTTCATGTATCAGACCTAGCAGCTACCACTGATTTTTTCAAGAAGTATTTGGATTGGAATGTGATAGACAGCACAATAACACTGAGTAAGACAGAACATTTGGAGCTTTATCAAACGAATACAACAGAAAAAACCCGGATGGGTCGTGGCAGTATTGATCATATTGCCTTTGCAGTAAAAGATGATAAAGCCTTAAATGATTTATATCAAAAAGCACAAGAACAAAATTGGCAAATTGAAGAAATTATTTCGCGTGGTTACTTTAAGAGCTTGTATATTCGCGAACCTGGTGGAAATCGCCTTGAATTTGCTACAATGTCTCCAGGCTTTACCCTTGACGAACCTTTGGAAAGTTTAGGAGAAAGTTTTGCATTACCTCCTTTTCTAGCCGATAAACGTGCTGAAATCCAAGCAAATTTATATCCAATTGACTAATTAAATAAACGATTTTACTTAAAGCCTGTAACAAGTTTTGTTACAGGCTTTTTCGTGCATACCTATTTTTAGTAATTCTAGGAGATGAATTGCTAAAAAACGCTATCATCTTACTTCTAAATCGTTTATTTTTGAAAAAATATGCGTATTATTTGTCATATTTTCCATTTACTTTCATACTAGTAGTGATACACAACTGGGAAAATGATGAAGAGGTGAAGCACATTGATCGAATTTCAACACGTAACAAAAATTTATAAAGGCGGCAAAGTCGCTGTGGAAGATGTCAATTTGTCTTTTAATAAAGGCGAATTTATCTGTTTTATTGGTACAAGTGGTTCTGGTAAAACAACTTGCATGCGCATGATTAACCGGATGAATGAACCAACTAAAGGAAAAATCCTAATTAACGACAAAGACATAAAAGAAGTTAATCCGGTTGAATTGCGACGTAAAATTGGCTATGTGATTCAAAACATTGGTCTAATGCCCCATATGACGATTCGAGAAAATATTACGTTAGTCCAAAAGTTGCTGAAAGTCGATGAACAAACTCGCCAAGAAACAGCAGAAAAAATGATTGATTTAGTAGAATTACCACGAGAAATGTTGGATCGTTATCCCGCAGAACTTTCTGGTGGTCAGCAACAACGGATTGGGGTTGTTCGGGCACTTGCCGCTAACCAAGATATCATTTTAATGGATGAACCCTTTGGAGCTTTAGATCCGATTACCCGCGATGCACTCCAAGATTTAGTAAAAGATTTACAAGAACGCTTAGGTAAAACGATAGTCTTTGTTACTCATGATATGGACGAAGCTTTAAAATTGGCAAATCGCATTGTTATTATGAGTGAAGGTAAAGTAATTCAATTTGATACACCAGAAAATATTTTACGAAGTCCAGCCAATGAATTCGTCGAAGAGTTAATTGGTGAAGACCGACTCTTACAGGCAAAACCAGATACAACAACTGTTGGCGAAGTCATGCTAAAAAATGCGATTACCATTACCCCAGAAAAATCTTTGCGAGAAGCAATTTCTCTTATGCGAGAAAAACGCGTAGATACGTTGCTTGTCACAGATAATAGTAAAATTTTAAAAGGTTTCATTGATGTAGAGTCAATTGATAAAATGCGAGGAAAAGCCTCCAGTGTTGGGGACATTTTGAATAAAGATGTCTTTTATGTCAAAGAAGATAAGTTACTCCGAGATGTGTTACAACGCATTTTAAAACGTGGTTTAAAATATGTACCGGTCGTCGATCAAAAAAATCGGGTTGTCGGAATTTTAACGCGGGCCTCATTGGTCGATATTGTCTACGATGTTTTATGGGGTGATGAAACTTCCATCAGTGAAGCAATTGAATCTGCAAAAGAGGAGGCGTAAAGTATGGCTGATTTTTTTGCAAAACACGGTTCGGAAATTTTAAATAAAAGTTTTGAGCATATTTATATTTCATTTTTTGCTTTAATACTGGGAATTGTTATCGCTGTTCCACTAGGCGTCTTTTTAACTCGCTTCAAAAAAGCAGCCAACATTGTAATTACTGTTACCAGTGCATTGCAAACTATTCCCTCTCTTGCACTTTTGGCATTAATGATTCCTATTTTTGGTGTGGGGAAAGTTCCTGCGATTATCGCACTGTTTATTTATTCTCTGCTACCAATTTTACGTAACACTTATATCGGTATGAAAAATGTGGATGGAAATTACTTAGATGTTGCACGTGGTATGGGCATGACGAATTTACAGTCAATTTTTAGTGTAGAACTCCCTATTGCCATGCCAACCATTATGGCAGGTATTCGCTTAGCCTCTGTTTATGTTATCGCTTGGGCGACGCTAGCTTCTTATATTGGCGCCGGCGGTTTAGGGGATCTGATTTTTAGTGGTTTAAATAACTACCAACCCGATTTAATTTTTGCTGGGACGATTCCAGTAACATTATTGGCTTTATTAAGTGATTTTCTTTTAGGCTTATTAGAAAATCATTTAACACCTAAAGCTTTAAGGGGGACGGATTAATGAAAAAAATAAAAACACTCTTCCTTGCACTGGTGACAACAATTTTATTAGCTGGTTGTTCCTTTCCAGGACTAGCTTCTTCAAGTAGTGAAAATACTGTTGCTATTACTGGCGGTATTACTTCTGAGGCGCAAATTTTGGCAAGTTTGGTTGCTGGCATGATTGAACATTATACCGATTTGGATACAACAATTATTAATAATTTAGCAACAACCACAATTAATAACCAAGCTATGGTAAATGGAGATGCCCAAATATCTGCCGCACGTTATACCGGAACAGACTTAACTGCAACGTTAGGCATGGAACCTGTTAAAGACCCTGCAGAAGCTTTCAAACTGGTCAAAACTGAATTTAACAAACGGTATCAACAAACGTGGTTTAAATCTTATGGTTTTGACAATACGTATACATTTTTAGTACGAAAAGATACAGCTGAAAAATATAATTTGAAAAAAATTAGTGACTTGAAAAAAGTGAGTGATGAGCTTGTTGCTGGCGTTGATACTTCTTGGATAAATCGTAAAGGCGACGGCTACGATGGCTTTCAAAAGGAATACGGCTTTTCATTTAAAAATATTTTACCTATGCAAATCGGTCTCGTTTACGATGCAGTAGCAGCTGGAAAAATGGATATTGTTTTAGGTTACTCAACTGATGGGCGAATTGCCAGCTATGATTTGGTAATGTTAGAAGATGATTTAAAATTCTTCCCGCCTTATGATGCAGCGGCAATTGCAGATAATAAGTTATTAAAAAAATATCCAGATTTGCAAACAGCTTTGGGACGTTTAGAAGGTGTTATTGATACCAAGCAAATGCAGAAATTAAATTATGAAGCCGATAACAATTTAGTTGAACCTTCTGTCGTCGCAGAAAAATTTCTTAAAGACAATCATTATTTCGAAGGGAAGTGAGTAGATGGATCTGCAAAATATGAATTTAGCCGAACAATTTGTTTATTATTTTAAAGAAAATGGCAGTTACGTTTTCAGCCAATTTTTACGTCACTTCTTAATTTCGATTTATGGCGTACTATTAGCAGCAATTGTGGCTATTCCGTTAGGGATTTTAATTTCAAAAAGACACAAATTAGCTGATTGGGTTATTCGGATTGCCAATGTTATTCAAACCGTGCCACAGCTTGCAATGTTATCTATTTTGATGATTGGCTTAGGTTTGGGGGTAAACGTTGTTATCGTAACAGTTTTTCTTTACTCCATTTTGCCTATTATTAAAAATACCTATACTGGTATGAAGCAAGTAGATAAAAATGCTTTGGATGTCGGGAAAGGGATGGGAATGACCAGCTGGCAGCGGCTTTATATGATTGAGCTTCCTCTTTCCATTTCTGTTATTATGGCAGGAATTCGGAATGCTTTAGTTGTTGCAATTGGAATTACAGCAATTGGAGCATTCGTAGGAGCAGGAGGATTAGGCGATATTATTATTCGCGGTACAAATGCTACAGATGGCGCTTCTATTATTTTGGCCGGTGCATTGCCAACTGCTTTAATGGCCATTATTACAGACTGGATTTTAGGAATGGTGGAACACCGCCTAGATCCAGCTGGGAAAACTTCAAAATAAAGAAAAAGACTTGTAAAAAGTACCGCTGTTCATTGTTGGCACAAAAACCAGTAATGAACAGCGGTATAAAATTTAAAAGTCTTTTTTTATTTTTTCAAATGATAACTATAGGTACTAACAATAATATTTTGTCGCCAAGACAGACGCATTCTTAAGCGTAAGCTTGTTTGGTTGTGTAAAATATTTTGCCAGCGCCGACGTGGCACAAATTGGGGAATGATTACCGTTGTCGTATAATTGTGTTTCTTTGCATTTTTGCTGACAAGATCGACATAACGGAGAATCGGATTTTCAATTGAACGGTAAGAGGAATGAACCACAGAAAATCGAACATCTGGGAAATTTTGTTTGAACTCTGCTTCGATTTCCTTTTCTTTTTTTACATCCTCGTCTAGTGAAACATGCATCGCGACAACATAATCGCCGATAGATTGCGCATAATTTAACGCCCCCACATTTACACGCGTTACGTTTCCGACTAAAACAATCACTGTATTACCATCGTACGTATGCAGTTTTGCCTCGTCTTCCATTAAACGCAGTTGTTCGGCTACTTTACGATAATGATCATGAATCTTATAAAAAACAAATAATAAAACTGGCATAATAATGAAAAATGGCCAGATATCACCTAGACGATAAATAAATAAAATTGCAATAATCGCATAAGAGATAAACGCCCCTACAATGTTGGCAATCGATTTTTTTAACCAACCATTGCCTTGTTTTTGCCAGTGGCGAACCATTCCTGTTTGAGACAAAGCAAAAGGAATAAATACACCAATAGAATATAAAGGAATTAAGCGTTCTGTTGAGCCTTGAAAAATAAACAACAAGACAATTGACCCTGCTGCCAGAGTAATAATACCATTAGAATACCCAAGACGATCCCCACGATCCTGATACATATGAGGCATAAATTTATCTTTTGCTAAATTATAAGCCAGAACTGGAAACGCAGAAAAACCTGTATTGGCAGCAACAGCCAATATTAGAGCGGTACTAAATTGTAGTGCATAATACATAATTCCATGGCCAAAAACAGCTTCTCCAATTTGAGATAGGACTGTTACTTCTTGCTTCGGTACAACGCCATACCAATAATTGATAAAAGTAATTCCCACAAAGAAGAAGCCCAAAATACTTGCCATGATGGCTAATGTTGCCGCTGCATTTTTTGCCCGCGGTTTTTTAAAGAAAGGTACAGCATTACTAATGGCTTCTACCCCAGTTAAAGAAGAAGAACCCGAAGAAAAAGCTCGTAAAATTAACGCAATGGAAATTCCAGGTACCACTGCCCCTGGTAATGCTGTTGCATTTAACGGCTGTATACCACTGACAATCTTAAACAATCCCACAGCGATTAAAATCGTAATAACGGCAATAAACGTATAAACCGGCACCATCAAAAAACTAGCTGACTCTCTTAATCCACGTAAATTCATCATCATAATTAACAAAACAATAAAAATTGAGATTGCAACTTGATGACCATATAGTGCTGGTACAGCAGAAGTAATTGCTTCAGCACCAGCAGAAACTGATACTGCTACTGTCAGCATGTAGTCAATTAAAAGAGACCCTCCGGAAATAAGTCCCGCATTGCGTCCCAAATTCTCACTACTAACTACATAAGCACCGCCGCCGTGTGGATAAGCATGAATAATTTGACGATAAGACAGTGTTAAGGAAACCAACAAAATAATGACAAACGCTGCAATTGGCAACGAATACCAAATTGCTGCTGTAGATAATGCCAATAAAACAACCACAATCTGTTCTGTTCCGTATGCAATAGAAGATAGTGCATCTGATGATAATAATGCCAATGCTGCAAATCGTGTTAACTTCTGTTCATCATTTTCTGCTGATTTCAAAGGCCGCCCCACTAACAGCCGTTTTAAATAGTTCACTTTTCCTTACTCCTTTACAAAAATAATTTAGTCTAACAAATGAATGCTTAGTAGTTTATAACAACCCTAAAAAATAGAAATAATTGCTGCAATCAAGAGTGTATGCTACGCTTCTCTTTTGAAAAAGTCAATGAAAATTTCAGTTAAAAATCTCCTGTTACTTATTAAATTCACCAGTATTATTGTGAAGGAAATGTAATCGTTTACTAAAACTATGAATAAGAGAGCAAATTGCAATAACAATCTGTCTTGCAATTTGCTCTCATTTCTATCAGTGGAAAAAATGGCTTTCTTTGGTCATATTCCCAAGTTTCTTGGTAACACCTTCTAAATACGGATAGGCAATTGTCCCTACTACCCCAAAGAAAACAAATAATCCTACCATAATGAAGATGTTCGGCCATGCATTTGCCCAATAAATTCCTCCTGCTGACTCGCGTAATAAATCAACTGCATGGGTAAATGGCAGTAACGGATTAATCATTTGGAAAAATTTACCGGAGACTTGAATTGGATAATTCCCGCCGCCCCCAGAAATAGACAAAACAAGAATAATAATCGCAATTCCTTTCCCGATATTGCCAAACAATGCCGCCAAGACGTAGACAATCATCATAAAGGAAAGCCCCACTAGCAATCCAAACAACACCGCATAAACAGGTTGTTTGACATCGACACCCAATAGGAAATAATTTCCTAATGTCACAATTAATGCTTGTGCCACTGCCTCTGTTAAGAAAGTAAGCATTCGGGCAACGAAAGTTTCACGTTTTGAAAAACGCCCTTTGTTTTTATCTTCTATAAAAACATCCGTTGCTGCTACACTTGATAATAACAATGCGCCTACCCACAAACATAGTGCAGTATAAAACGGTGTACTAGCAGAGCCATTGTTTGCCATTGGATACATTTGATTGGTTTTTAACGCAACTGGATTAGTGAAAAATTCACTTTCTTTATTTGCATCCAGTTTTAAGAGCTTGATGACTTCACCAAGATCAGCAGTTTCTTCACCTTTTTTAATAGCGGCGGCCGCTTTTTCAATCCCCGCACGTAACGAAGGCCAATTATTTTGAATTAAATCTGTCGCTACATCCAATGCTTTTTCAACTTCAGGTAATTTTTCATTAACCATTCCCATGGTACTGGTTAAATCTTTTTTGATTCCTGGCCAATCTTTTTCATAAAAATCAACGGCTAATGCTAATTTTTTCTCAACTTCCGGCAGATCATTTTGATAAAGATCAGCACCTTTATTAATACCAGCAACAATTGCACTCATATGACCATTTAACATTACATTGGCATCATGCAACTCTTTCCCGATTGCTGGCATTTCTTTTTGATACTTCTCTAAAATTTTAATCGCATTGGTCACTGTCGTTTTCGTTGAAGCTAATAACGCTTGAAAATCAATATGTTGCGCTTTTGTCAATAAACCATCCGCTGTATTAATGGTTGCAATTAACTGCGTCAAACCTTTTGAAATTTCACTGGAAATCTCAGTGGCATCAATGCCACTTAAAACCTTATTTACTTCATCGCCTACATTTTGGACTTGGTCAATAAAGTTAAGCGCTGCGTTGACATCCCCGGCTTGAATATAGCTATTTAACGTGGTAATCCAAGTAGCTAAACCACTAATCAGTGTTTTGGCATTATTTAAGCGACTGACTAAATCTTGTAAAATTTGACTATCACTGGCATTGGGTAACTTGTTGATAAAATCAATCAGATTTTGAATAATTGTCTGCTGTGTATTTAAATGGCTAACAAAATCTTGAAGCGTTTTGTCGATTGCCTTTTTTTCTTCAGCGGATAACTGATTATCTTTTAAAGCTGTAGAGACATCTTCTAATGCACTATTTAATTCCGTATGAATAAACTGCAAATTATTTAAAATCATGTTAACACTTTGGGTAATGTTCGGAATTGCCTTTTGCAATTCTTCGGCCCCTTCTTTAGTGGTATTGGCAAATGCTTGTGCCTCATTTCCCAGCTTTTGAATATCTGGTAAAACCCCTTGAACTTGTTCAATGATCGTTAGACCTTGTTTGGCATCTTTGATCCCTGCATCCATTGTGCTCTTAATATTATCAAAATCACCATCAACCATCGCCAACTGCTTACCAGCATTTTGAATTTCAGGAATCTTAGCTTGTAAATCTAAAATAATAGCTGCTTCTTTTTTTAATTGCGGCATTTTATCATTTAGACTGACGAGTTTATTTCCCATTTCATCTACTTGAGGTAAATAATCAATAAATTGATTGGCCTTAGACAACTTTTCTTTAATTTCTGGCATTTTATCCTTTAAAGCAACAACTTCTTTTGTATAACCTTCAATTTGATCTAAGTTATCATTAGTGGTCAA
This sequence comes from Enterococcus saigonensis, assembly GCF_011397115.1. NCBI lineage: Bacteria > Bacillati > Bacillota > Bacilli > Lactobacillales > Enterococcaceae > Enterococcus > Enterococcus saigonensis. The sequence continues at coordinate 2,236,672 of NZ_AP022822.1, forward strand.
AATCAAATTTTTCACTTTATTAATGCTGACTAAATTGCTATCAATATCATAGCCAATTTCATTAAATACCTTCAACAAAGTATTGCTGGCCGTATCAATAAATTGATCAGAGATTTGAGTCTGTAAACTACTTGCCCCTTTATCAGCAATTTTAGGTGCAATCGCATTAATTTTTTCATTAATGTAATACTCAATCGTAGGCTTTTTAATCGTCCCAGTTGTAAAACTTAATAAATCCGTAGAAAATTCTTTTGGCAAGTAAATGCCCGCATAGTATTTACCTGAACGCACGCCTTTTGTCAGTTCTTGTTTAGAATCAACAAAGCGCCACCCCAATTGTTTGTTAGCGTGAAGGGTATCAATTACCTGATCACCAATTTCAATTTTTTTGCCTTGTAGACTAGCACCTGCATCATCACTATAGACTGCAATTGGCAGCTCGCCTGTATTTCCATATGGATCCCACAATGCTTTGATATTAAACCAAGCATACAAAGAAGGTAAAACCATTAATGCAACGATTAAAAACGTTGCCATTGGATTTTTAAAAATTCGTTTCCAGTCCGTTTTATATAATTCAAAAACATTTCTAATATGCTGCATATTCATCACCTTTATTTTTTTCTGCTTGCTTACTTTACCATTTTTTATTTTAAGGAACCATCGAAAAAATCTCGTCATATCTGACTTTTTGACACTTATGACGATCTGTCATAAAGAAAAGGGTTGCATTGTTCCAAATTGCATTTCTTCTTAAACATTACTTTAATTTTACCAAAGTTAGCATTATATAGAAATAAATACGGTTCTTTTGAACATCGCAAAAAAATAATAGCTTCCAATCTTGGTTAACACTACCGCTGATTGGAAACTATTATTTTTTATACTCTTATTTTTCACTTGTGGTATCTAACCAATCCCATAACACTTTTAAAGTGGTGCCTTCTAAAAAAGGTTTTAAGCCAATTTCTGCTGGATTGCGGTGGTTGGCAGGAAGACTTTGATCTGGTATTAAAACGACTTTCATTCCTGCGCGCATAGCTGCCTTAGCCCCTGTCAATGAATCTTCTGCTGCAATCGTATTTTTAGGATCAGCGCCAACTTTTGCCGCAGTTGTCAGATAGATTTCAGGGGCAGGTTTTAATGCTTTGACGTCATCTCCAAACGTTATTGCGTCAAAAAAAGAAGCCAATTGGAAATAATCCAAATACATTTCACCTCTTTGTCTCAAAGTAGACGTTGCTAAGCCACAAAATAAACCTTTTTCTTTAACCTTTGCCAAAGTTTCTTTTGCATAAGGCTTCAACTGCAATGCTCCTTTTGCCAATTCCTCAGCAATAAAAAATTCCCGCTCTATTTTCATTTTTTCTACAATTTCTTCTGAGCCAAAATGAGCAGCTAGTTTATTCATCGTTTGACTAGCACTTTGCCCGCTCCATCCTCTCATATCAGCCTCCGTTAGTGAGATACCATGATTTTTGGCTACTTTCAACCAACCTCGTTGGTACATTTGTTCACTATCTAGCAGTAAGCCATCCATATCAAAAATTACCATTTCTGTCATCAAATCACCCTAAATTCTTTGCATTTAAAAATTTCGTTACTGTTAATTCAAACAGCTCATTAACTTGATCTGGTGCCTCAGCGTAAGTCACATTGATTGTCGGCGTTGCCAAACTATCAAACACACGCAGTGGCTGTCTAGTTACCACATCAAAAGTTACTTTAGGCGCATGAATTGTCTCGCCACATGGACCAGAATGGATAATAGCAAGCTCTGCGGTATCATTTGGTAATAATCGTAAGCGATAAAACACGCCATCTAAAAATTCTCGCTTCTCATTATAGTTCGCTTTAATTTTTTGCCACTGTTCTTCTTTCATTATCGTTCCTCCTACCACTTTTTATCCTCATTATAATCCAAAAAACACCTTGTAACCAATGAAGGTTACAAGGTGCTTAGCTTCTAAAAATTTAATCATTGTTGTTTTCGATTATTTAGCGTTTCATCCATAATAAAAGTTGCAATTCGTTCATTAGATTGGCTAGTTGGATAAACCGAACGACCAGAACGGAAATCTGCCGTATCTAATTTTGCTAAATATTCATCAGAAATTGCTTTTTGAATAGAAATGACACGTCGATTTAAAACTTCCCAATCTGTTTCTGAAAGATAATTGTCGACAATCATCAAATTCTCATTCTGATAATTGTGTATTTGATTGTTGGTAATCACAAGATTATATTCTTTAAACTGCGCTAATTCTTCTGGGGAAACAAACAACGGCGAGTCGTTGTACAAATCAATTTTAAATCGTTCCCCATATTGCCCTTTTAATAAACTACGTAACATTTTGGCATGACGCACGCCCATGTCACTGATAATTAAAATAGACAAGCGACGGCGTAATCCTTCTAATTGAATAGGCAGATTTCCCCATTCTTTTAATAAAATACATAACACATCTGATTCTGTTTTTTGTACCCAAGGGAAATTGCAATCTTTTTCAATTTCCCGTAAATTCACACTAACGATTTTAGAAAAAATGGGGTAAATCCGTTGAATATTTTGAGCAGATTCCTGACTTTGATTGTGTAAAATTTCACGATCATAGGGATAAAGACTATATGTGGAGTACAATCCCATCATCTGCTGGATAATTTTCTTTTCATCCCGTTCGTTTAAAGGAAAATCAACAGCTTGAGAAACGGCATGCAAAAAATGTTCAATAGCTGCCTGAATTCGAAATTCTTGTTGCCGATTATCCCAACTGTAGTATTCGTGAAAAACCGTTCGACTCGTTTCCCGATGCCACAAGGGGACTAATTTGTAATTAGTCGTGGCAAATTTCTCACTGTAACTATGATTACTCTTAATAAGTTGGTCCAAGAAATCGTCTGGCTCACTGTAGATTTCTTCACTTAACATAAAACCTTGCGATGCACGAATAATTGTCACCATTAATAAATAAGCATGTTCGATAATTTCATGATCGTCCCATAAAATATCAAAATCCGTCGAAGTTCGCATTACAAAACAAACGAGTTGCTGGCGCTCCAAATCAAAAGGCCATTCAGTAGTACCATATGCTTCAAGAAAATATGATTGGTAGAAAAAGCGTACCCAGCGTTCGTCTGGTGCTATAACGCGAAATGGTTTACGCTCTAATACCAGCCCTCTTCGTTTTAACGCTTTTGCTGTATTATTCACCAAGCGATAAAAAGTCGCCTCACTTAAATATAATTTATTGATCCAATAATCTGCATCTTGATTGGGGTTTAAAAAACCTGCTCAATAAATTGAAATTCATTAGAATTTTGAATTACGTTTTGATAAATATTGTTAATCTTATTGGATTGCAGCGGATGCGCCTTAATCCCTCGTACTTTTGAACTGTCAATATGAAGGTATTCTTCCAATTCATCATTAATATAATTCACGTCTGTTATTAACGTTTTTGTAGAACAATCTAAATGAGCTGCAACCTCTTCTAGCGACCACCAGCGTTGGTGCTTTGTTAAAAATTCAATTAAATAAAGACGCCTCTTTGCAGCCGTATTCAATAATGCTCGCATCGCTCTCACCAACTTGCCATTTTTTAATTTTATTTTAACATATATAGCATCAAGTATGGAATAATTCGAGCCACTTTTGAAGATGAATTTTACTTACTCCACTTTTTTTCACAAAAAAGAAATTTATGAATGGTTTTTGAAAAAGCGATAGCACCAATTGTTCTATCCTGCTTTAAAAAGCAAACATTGTTATCTATTGTGAAATCCATTTAACTTTTTATCAAATTCTCGTTAAGCTAAGAGTGTAAAGAACGAGACTACTATAAATTATCTTTTGTCACATAAGGAAACATAGTAATTGGGGGGAACGACTATGTTAAAAAAATTATGGAATAAACGAGCAACCAAATTAATTATTGTTTGTCTAGGTGCACTTATTGCATTTTTAGCTTTTGATTTTTATACTTCTGGTACTACATATGGTAGTAATTCAGCGGCGGCGCAAACACCGAGTGACGTAATCGCACCCACAATTCTTGGTGATGCAGTCATCACATTGGAACGCGGAGAGACTTTTGAACCAGCCAATCATTTTACTGTAACAGACGATCAAGATGAAAATCCTACTTTAGAAGTTCAAACAGCTGTAGATACATCTGTCGTAGGTGTTACACCAGTCTTACTGACTGCTAAAGATGAACTAGGCAATACAAGTACTAAACAAATTACTGTTAACGTCATCGACACTGCAGCAGAAGAAAAAGCAAAAGCTGAGGAACAAGCTAAAAAAGAACAAGCTAAAAAAGAACAAGCAGAAAAAAAAGCGGCAGAAGAAAAAGCCGCTAAAGAGCAAGAAGAAATTGCAGCACAAGTTGAAAATACTCAACAAGATACGCCTTCAAGTGATTTTAATACAAATGAAACTGAAAGTAGGACAAATAAAGTAGCTAGTAACCAGTCGCAAAATAATGCGCAACCAGCAAATACAAACAGCGCCAACACAAATTCTGCTCCAGCTGCTCCTACAACTATTCAACCAATGCAACTTGAAATTAACGGCAAATTGATTAACTATCAAAATGCTGGTCAAGGAAGCGGTCAAGCAATTATTGATGCAGATCATAGTCGTGCCGCTACTTGGGGCGGAGCTCCTGTTCAATCTGGTGACGACGGTTTAAATACACATATTATCGCCCACAACCCCGGTGCCTTTGATGTTATCTTTAGTCTTGGAATTGGCTCTCAAATTAGGATATCAGATGCCAGCGGAAAAATTTCTACGTATACGGTCGGCGAAATTGCTCAAGTTGATGATGAAGCATATCGGCTTAGTGATGGTGCTGACTATTGGGACAAAATGATCGGTACTGGTGGCGGTGAAAGAGTTACCTTACAGGCTTGTATCAATGATATTCACAACCTCGTCATATTTGCTTATAAATAAAAAATGCTTGTCCTCCCACGAGTATTTAAATAATAAAAAAGCACTTCAACAAAGTAGCAAAACTTGTTGAAGTGTTTTTTTATTATGTATCTTGAGGTGCAGGCGTTAAGTCTGCTAACCCGACACTGATACGTAACGCACGATCTACAGCTTTCATTGTAATGGAATCTAAAACGCAGACTTTTTCCTTCAAGCGGCTTTTGTCAATTGTGCGAATCTGTTCCAGCAAGATCACTGAATCTTTATTAATACCACTTTCTGCCGCCTTGATGCCGACATGAGTTGGCAATTTAGGTTTTGCCATTTTAGCCGTAATTGCTGCTACAATCACCGTTGGACTAAAATGATTGCCCCGATCATTTTGGATAATCAAAACAGGACGAATCCCCCCCTGCTCAGATCCTACAACCGGTGACAAATCAGCAAAGAAAATATCTCCGCGTTTCACCATTTAACTCATCCTCATTCAATATATTCCCGTGGTACCCGCGGCGAAATGCCACAAGCAACTTCGTAGTGAATTGTCTCTAATTTTTCTGCAACTTGTTGTAATGTGATTTCATTATTCCCATTTTTCCCAATTAGCGTCACTTTTGTACCAACTGACATCTCATATGGCAAACGAATCATAATTTGATCCATACAAACGCGACCGACAATTTCACAAAACTTCCCATTTACTAAAACATTGAACCCTTGTAACTTCCGTAACCAGCCGTCTGCATAACCAATGGGAACTGTCCCAATCCATTCTGATTTGGAGGTAATATATGTCTCACCATACCCAATACCATAGCCTTTAGGTACTTGTTTCACTTGCACGAGCTCTGACACTAATTCTAATGCAGCCGTAAGCTCATAAGGTTCTACCAATGCTTTGCCTGAAGGATTTAGCCCATATAATGCAATTCCGTAGCGCACTAGATTGCCGATTGGTTCATGCCACAACGCAGTAGCACTATTGCTGTCATGTACAAAAAGAGGTTGATAAGGCAATTGCTCCAAAACAGTCAAAAACCGTTTTTTCTGTATCTCATAATAATCTTTGTCTGCCTGATCTGCTGTCGCAAAATGGGTGAAAATTCCTTCCCATTGCATTTGCGGTATCGCTTCCATTAAATGAACGGCTTGATTAACAGCTTCAGAATTCAAAAATCCAATCCGACCCATTCCAGTATCAACTTTTAAATGAACTTTCAATGGATGTGGCAACTGCTCTGCCTGAAGAACCAATGCTGCTTTTTCTAACCACGCTAACGTTGCAACTGGAAACGACAAGTCATATTCACTTAATAAATGTAAATACGCAATATCTACTACTCCTAAAATTAGAATAGGTTGGGTAATTCCACTCTCACGCAACTCAATCCCCTCATCGATTGTTGCCACACAAAACCCTGTTGCCCCACCTTTTATCGCAGCGTTTGCTACAGCTACTGCACCATGACCATACCCGTCTGCTTTCACTACAGCAAACAGATTGGTTCCTTTTGGTAATTGCTGTAAGACATTTTTAATATTTTGTGCGATAGCACTTAAATTTATGATTGCTTTAGTCGGACGGTGAATCGATGTAACCACGGTTTTTCCTTCTTTCTATGTTTAAACAAATTATTCTGCTAATAAAATTTGGGCAAATGCTGTTTCATCTGTATGTGTAATACTGACAAATACTTGACCTTTGTGAGGAGAAGCAGTCATTTTTGGTGCACCAAAATCATCTGGTAAAATTTCAAGGTCTTGAAATGTGACTTTACCAATTCCTGTACCCCAAGCTTTAGAAAAAGCTTCTTTACACGCATAACGTCCACCAAGAAACTCTACTTGTCGTTTAAATGACAAATTTTCAAAAATTGCCAACTCTTTAGCTGTTAAAACACGTTGTGCAAATTGTGGTTTATCTGTAATAATTTTTTTGATCCGAGTTAGTTCAACAGCATCAATGCCAATTCCTTTTATCATTTGAAAACTCCCACATTACAATTTCTGTGTAATTCAAGCGATGATTTTTTACTAGTATTATTCTACCAAATGTTGCGAGAAAAACCATTAAAAGACTTCACATCTTTCAACAAACTATAACGAAATATTATAAAGGCAATTTTATTCAATCTCAAGCGTAACGCAAATGTCTACGTTATGTAAACCCTTTTTTAAATAAAAAAAGAATTATTTGTTATATAAAAATTTATATTTTTGTTAATAAATAGTAAAAAAGCAACGAATCAATTTTGTTTGATCCGTTGCTTTTTGTAACATATTAATCTTGGTTATTACGAATAACAAAACTGCGTTTGCCGCCGCCATCATTTTGACGACGGTCATCACGGCGACGGTCATCGCGACGACGATCGTTACGTTTTTGGCCTTCTTTATTGTAGTGACTGTTTTTATTTTTATTGCGGTAATTTCCGCCTTCTTTGCGGTTATTACCACCGCCACCACGACGATTATTTTTATTAAATCCTTTTTTACCACTTGGTAGCGGACGTTCTGGGGTAATTTTAACTGGAATAGCATCGGCTGGATCTTTTGCAAGAGTTTTTAGTAACAATGCAACTAAAACTTCTGGATCATAGCCTTCAATTAATTTTTCAGCCGTAGTCATATACCGTTCCAAACCGTTTTCTTTTAAGCCATCTTCAACTTGTTGGACTGCAGCACCTAGTTGTCCTTTGAACGCTTCTTTTTCGGTTGGTGGACGTAATGGTGACATGCGTTTTTTCGTTAAGTTTTCAATAACGTGCAAATAACTCATTTCATTTGGTGTTACAAAAGTTACAGACATCCCGCCTTTGCCGGCACGACCAGTACGACCAATACGGTGAACATAGCTTTCTGGATCTTGTGGAATATCGTAATTGTAGACGTGTGTTACACCAGAAATATCCAAACCACGAGCAGCAACGTCAGTAGCGACTAAAATGTCTAATTGACCTGATTTAAAAGCACGTAGTACGCTCATTCGTTTTTGTTGTGACAAGTCACCATGAATACCTTCTGCACGATAACCACGGGTTTCTAAACCACGGGCTAATTCATCTACACGACGTTTTGTTCGACCAAAAACAATCGCAAGTTCTGGTGTTTGAACATCTAATAAGCGCGTCATTACATCAAATTTTTCAAAATCTTTTGCCCGAACATAATATTGATCAATTAAATCAGCCGTCATTTCTTTAGCTTTAATTTGAACATGTTCAGGATTTTTCATAAATTTTACGCCAATACTTTTAATAGCTGGGGGCATCGTAGCAGAAAATAGTAATGTTTGGCGTTCTTCTGGAACTTGGGAGATAATTTTTTCAATATCTTCTAAAAAGCCCATGTTCAACATTTCGTCGGCTTCGTCTAAGACTAATGTCCGAACAGTTCCTAATTTCAATGTGTGACGGTTAATATGGTCAAGCATTCGACCAGGTGTCCCAACAACAATATGGGGACGATCTTTTAAGCCGCGAATTTGACGGCCAATATCTGCACCACCATAAACAGCTTGCACGCGAATTTTTTTGTCACGTCCTAGACGATACAATTCTTCTTGTGTTTGAATCGCAAGTTCACGTGTTGGTGCAATAACAAGTCCTTGCAAGGTATGATTGTTAGTATCAATTTTTTCTAACATTGGTAGACCAAACGCTGCTGTTTTACCAGTACCAGTTTGTGCTTGACCGATTACATCGCGACCTGCTAGTGCTAAAGGAATTGTTGCTTCTTGGATTGGGGTTGCTTCTTCAAAGCCGGCCCGTTCGACAGATTGCAATAATTCAGGTGATAAATTAAGTTCGTTAAATTTCAAAAGTTTCCTCCTTGAGATGTGTTTCTTATCTATTATATTTGAGATGCCCCTCTACCGAAAATAACTCTCGGCAGCCTGCTGCCAAATAGCAAAAGAGGAAGGCCAAAAGAGGCACAATCAAAAAGCTTGAGTCATTCATAAAGCATAAAAATTGCTTTCGCTTATTCATTGTCTACTTTTGTACCGTCCTCTTAACTTCAAAAAGTGAATTTCACTTTACCCTTGATTTTCGGTATCGCGTCATTTTAACACAGAATGAAACTTTCAGCAAGTTTTCAATTTTGATATTGGAACAAAAAAAACAAACAATTCTAATTACAAATTGTTTGCCTTCTCATTTTTACACTAAAGCTGATACAACTTCTGTTAAGCCCATTCCGTTACTACCTTTTAATACAATCGTATCCGTCGGTTGCAACTCAGCTTGAATTAATTTTATTAGTTCAGCTTTATTTTCTTTATCAAAATGATACACCGTAAACTGGCTATCTTTTTGGGTCAAAGCATTAAATAAAGCTTTCATTTCACTACCGTATAAGAAAATGACACTGAAGCGGTCATCAATATGATATGCCATATTCGCATGCATTGTTTTTGAATCTGGCCCCAATTCCAACATATCAGCTAAGACTGCTAATTTACGTCCGTCTGTTTTTAAATTAGAGACTGTATCTAAGACTAATCCCATAGCAGTTGGATTGGCGTTATACACATCGCTCAAAATTTGGGCACCATTTTTCGCTGCAAGCCATTCTGTTCTATTTTTAGTTAATTGAAATTCAGCTAATCCTCGTTGAATATTTTGTGGTGACACGCCAAAATATTTTCCCAGAGCATACGCAATCAATGCATTTTTAACATTATACCCCCCAATAACGGGAATCGTGTATTCTGTCTTGTGAATCATAAATGTTGTTTTAGCTTTATCCTCTTTTGTAATAGTTGCTGTTAGATTGCCCCTATCTAAGCCAAAAGTAGTGATTTTTTGTGGCAAATCAACAATAAGTGGCGTTAATAAAGGCTCATCAGCCGGAATTACCAACAAGCCATCCCGTTTTAATCCCGCAGTAATTTCCATTTTTGCTTTGGCAATCCCTGTACGAGAACCTAAATTTTCAATATGAGCTTCACCAATAATTGTAATTGCCGCAGCATCTGGTTGCGCTAATAAAGAAAGTTCTGTTAATTCTCCTGCATGGTCCATTCCCATCTCTAATACCAAAACTTCACAATCTGTTGGCATATGCAAAATCGTATAAGGCATACCGATATTATTATTATAGTTGCCTTGTGTTTTGTATGTTTTAAACTGTGTTGCCATTACAGCCGCCGTCATATCTTTTGTGGTCGTTTTACCATTACTACCAGTAATTGCTGCAACTTTTGGATTGACCTTTTGCAAATAGTACTGTGCTAAAGTTTGCAATGCCGCTAAAACATCAGCAACTAAAATGACAACCATATCCGTTGGCGCATCTTTTAAATCTCGACTCCAAAATGTTGCGACTGCCCCGTTTTCTTTTGCGGCGGCGACAAAGTCATGCCCGTCTCGTTCCCCCGCTAGAGGAACAAACAAGCCACCGCTTGTAATCTTGCGACTATCAAATTCAATAGTTGAGATAATCGTTTCTTCTTGAAATTCATTTTGCCCAAATAAAGTAGCAATTTCTTTAACAGTTAACTTCATTTTGATCTCCATTCTAAACATATTCATGACCAATGCTACCCAAACCGACTTGACTTTTTAATGAAAAAGATTTTATAAATTCCGTTACACTTTTTGACTTAAGTGGCAAAAATCAACTCAAATTATTAACCAATAAACGAGCAAATCTATTGTATTCAAATAAAAAAGGTGAGATATTCGCAAAGAATCATCTCACCTTTTTTTTATTTCACGTCGGTTAAAAAGCTTTGCCGTTGTTTATAACGTTTTAATGCTAATTGGATCAATTCTTCGATTAAATCACCATATTTTAATCCCATTTTTTCCCATAGTGATGGATACATACTATATTGGGTAAAACCAGGCATTGTGTTTAATTCATTTAAAAACAATTCATTTTTATTGGTTAAAAAGAAGTCACAGCGAGACAATCCGCTACCACCTAGCATAATGTAGGCTTTCTTCGCAAATTCTTGCGCTTTTTCTTGCACATCTTCTGTTACTTCCGCTGGAATTTGCATGACAATTTGGTTGTCGATATATTTAGAATTATAGTCATAAAACGCTACATCTTTGACAATTTCACCCGCTAAAGTTGTGCGGACATCTTCATTGCCTAAAATAGCAACTTCAATCTCTCGCGCTTCAATCCCTTGTTCTACAATTGCCCGTGTATCATATTTATACGCTTCTTGTAAGGCGTTTTGTAATTCTTCTCTGTTTTCCGCTTTTGAAATACCAACAGAAGAACCCATGTTGGCTGGTTTGATAAACATTGGGTACAACAAAGTACCTTCACATTGTTCAAAAATTTGCTTAGGATTTTCTTTCCATAGATTTTTCAATACCGGAACATAAGGAACTTGCGGAATACCTGCAGCTTGTAAAATATATTTCGTCATAATTTTATCCATACCACAAGCACTTGTTAAGACGCCCGCACCAATATAAGGCATATCGATCGTTTCTAAGAAGCCTTGAATGGTACCGTCTTCACCATTTGGTCCGTGTAGCAATGGAAAAACAACAGCATCTTCTTCTTTGATAGTGCTTGGTGAAATCACTTCGCCAGTTGCATCTTTTGTATCCCAAGTTAAGTTAAGAACTGATTCATTTTTTGGCTTTTCAGTTAGCAATGGACCTTTGACCCATACGCCGTCTTTTGTGATGAAAACTAGTTGGACTTGATAGTAGTCGTAGTAGATAGCATTCAGCACTGAATAAGCTGAAAGAATTGAGACATCGTGCTCGGCACTGCGACCGCCATATAATAATACGATTTTCAAAAGTATTTCCTCCCGTGATCAACTCACATCTTTTTTATCTCTCACATTTTAGCACAAAAAAGACTTTCGCGACATAATATTTCAAAAGTAGCTGAGCGTACTGACCAAATTTATTTGTAAATTTCATTTAAAATAGCTCCTAACTTCTTTTTGTAACTGTATTATTTGTCACCACAACATTTAGACAGTACCATAGAAGAAAAGCAATCCATTTTAGTTTGAACCTGTAGGAGGTGCAAAAATGAGCGCAGAAGTTTCTAAAAAAAAGCGGCTACAGACAATCATCAAAATTTTTACAAAATATAAAGTTATCCAAAATTTTACCCAGCAAAAAAATCCAACTGCCGTTAGAACTGCTTTTGAAGAGTTGGGGCCAACTTTCATTAAAATTGGGCAGATGCTATCCGTACGCACTGATTTACTTTCACCTGCTTATATTAAAGCCTTTAAAAGCCTGCAAGATAATGTCAAAAGTGATGACTTTACAGCGGTCAAAGCACTATTAGAAACCGAGTGGGAACTTCCCCTTGATACTATTTTTGCCGATTTTGAAGAAAAAGCTTTTGCTTCTGCTTCAATTGGTCAAGCTCATCGTGCGACTTTAAAAAGCGGCCAGCAAGTGGTAGTAAAAGTCCAACACCCTGGCATCATTTCAGCTATCCATGTCGACTTGGCCTTATTTGAAAAAGCCATTCCTTTATTTGCGAAAATTCCTGAAACAAAAGTCATTGATTTGCGTAGTGTTTTACGAGAAGTCAAAACTTCTCTTGATAACGAAACAGATTTTTTAAAAGAAAGCAAAAATGCAGAACGTTTTTATAAAAATAACAATAATTGGCATGAAGTCAAAGTTCCACAAGTTTTCCATGAATACTGTACAAAGAAAGTCATTGTTTTAGAATTTATGCCTGGAGAAAGTCTACGTTATTTACTAGAGGCACCAGCAAAAGAAGTCGCCTACGAAGATGTTACCAAAAAAGACTTAAAGAAAAAAATTGGTCTGCTTTTAGTCGAATCCTTTATGAAACAAGTTTTTGAAGATGGTTTCTTCCATGCTGATCCACATCCTGGGAATCTTTTTTTTCAATTAATCAGCGCAAAAGAAAACAACGCTTCTGATAAAGAACGAGTAGGTAAATTTGGACCTTGGGGATACGAAGCAAGATGGCAAACAACTGCAAAATGCCAACCTTACCGCATTGTCTATTTGGACTTTGGTATGATGGGCAGTTTAGATGATACTTTGCGAGGAAAACTGACAGATACAGTCATTGCCCTTTATACCCAAGATACTACAGCTGTAGCCCAGGCTGTGTTGCGTTTGTGCCGTCAAGAAGGACCGTTTGATGAATACCGGTTTCACGACGAACTCGAACAATTTTTAGTGGAGTATTATCACTTGTCTTTAAAAGAAATTGATTTACAACAAGTGCTAAGTCAGGTTATTAGGATTTGTAACGCCAATAATTTGCAAATGGATCAAGCGATTACAATGCTAATTAAAGCCTTTGGTACATTAGAAGGTGTTGTTGAAGAATTGGATCCTGAACTTTCTATGATGGAAGTTTTACAAAAATTCGCGCAAAAATATTTTTTCAAGCAATTTGATATTAAAGAGGAAGCAAAACGGCAAGGCTTAAACCTCTTTAAAAACTTACGGAACTTGCCAAAATTACCAGAAAAAATCAGCAATGCACTTGATACCATTAGTAACGGTAAGAGTCGGGTCAATTTAGAAATCAAGGATCAAAAACAAATTTTAGATCGGCTTGAAACAATGCTCAATCGGATTGTCGTTGCCTTGATTTTAGCAGCTGTAATTTTAAGTTCTTCTTTGTTAGTCGTTTCAAGTCCGGATACTCAACCGAAGTTTGTTAACAATTTGGGATTGTTTGGCTATATTGCTGCCTTTGTGACTATTTTACTATTGGCTATTGGGTATCTTTATCGCCGCTTTAAAAAATAGCACCTTCACTTAACGGTTGGATTGGCGCAAAAACAAAAGAAACAATAAAAGCAGTATTGCAGTCGAAATTTATGTATTTTGACTACAATACTGCTTTTTTATTCTATTTCTTTCAGTAATTTTTCCATTTGGGTAACAAATTCTTGCCGATTTTCTGCCGTAAACGCTTTTGGTCCTTTTGTTCGTTGCCCGGCTTTTCTTAATTTAGCGCCTAAGTAACGTTGTTCTAACAATTGATCAATTGTTTCTAACAAATATTCTTTTCCGCTATGATGAAATACCCGTGCCCCTTTTGGTAAAACTAATGAAGCTAATCCATAATCTTGCGTTATCACCCAATCATCGGCTTTAATCTCTTTTACAATGCGGTAATCTGCACTGTCAGCTCCCTTATCTACATAAATGAATTGCACAAAATCTGGATAAGTTTCTGTTGTGTAATGATCGATACTGGTCACGATTAGTACATCCACTTGATATTTTTTAGCTAGCTGAATCACTTCTTTTTTTACTGGTGAACCATCCCCATCCACTACAAAACGCATATTTTCACTTCCTCATCAATCTTTTCACAACTAGTATGACGTAGGAGCGATCTTTTAGCAAATTTTTCTCTTTTTCTAATCAGCCATTTTTTCAATCAAATGAAATTGTTGATTAGACAGCTCATACACTGTATCGCAAGCTTTCGCAACTTCTTTTTCATGGGTCACTAAAATAATGCATTTATTTTGTTCATGGGCTATTTTTTGAAACAACGTCACGATTTCTTTTGAAGTCTTCTCATCCAAGTTACCCGTGGGTTCATCAGCTACAATCAATTCGTGATCACAACACAACGCTCGGACAATCGCCACCCGCTGCTGTTGCCCCCCTGAAAGCTGTGTAATTTTCTTTTTAGCCAAATCTGTCGTAATTCCAACTTGTGCTAAATTATCTAAGGCATAGGCAGTAGGATCTCCTTGTTGCGTCTTGGCAATCGACATTGCAGTTAAAACATTATCCAAAGCTGACATATAGGGTAATAAATTGTATGCTTGGAAAACAATTGAAACATCTTTGCGACGGTATTCTCTAAGTCCAATTTCTTTTAGGGATTGATTTTGATATAAAACAGTTCCATTTTTTGGTTCATCTAAGCCTGTAATTAAAGATAAAAATGTAGTTTTTCCAGACCCACTCGTACCAAGTATTGCGTAAAGTTTCCCTCTTTCAAATGTTAAATTGATATTTTCAAATAGTGGCTGTTGTGCATCATACCAATAGCTTAAATTTTGTGTTGTTAATGTCATTTGTCTACTCCTTTTGATAAAACACTTAATCTAGATTCATTTGTTAGTAGTGTATTTTTTAACCGGGTAATCGACGTTTAAGATACTAAAATCTCTTTAGGATTAAGACGAAAGATACCAATACTTGCTAATAAAATGGCCCCCATACTGATTAAAAGTCCCATACCCACAAGACTTGCTATTTCAGTCGGTGAAACTTTAATCTTCAATTCCTGGACAGCTTTATTTGACGTCATCATGCTAGCGAACTTGCCATTTTGTTTTCCTGGTGCTTCTTCTGGCCTAGCGCCTCTATTTTGATTTGCGGCTGGTTGGTTACTTGCCACTTGGGTAGTCTGATTTTGTTGTTCAAGTAATTGATTTCCCACAACATTTCCAACCAGATTGCCGCTTGCTGTCGCAAGCAATAAAGCAAATAACATGCAAATAAAAATTTCTGTGAAAAATTGTAAAATGACTTTTACGCGTGCTTCTCCTAATGAAAGCAGCACTCCTATTTCATACCGGCGTTCGCGAATGGTTAACATGACAATCAAGGTCAAAATAATAATACCGGCTAACGCTACGAGAATAATAATATTTTGCGCAAATTTTGCCACATTATCTAATGGCTGCGCCATTTGCTGATACATTTGATCATTCGTCTGAATGCTATAGGTATCGGTATCAATTAATTTATTAGCTTTTGCAACAAAACTGTCCATATTTTTTGGATCAGATAAATTGTAAAGTGCTGAATCAATGGTGTCTGTGCTCTCGCTACCTTTTAACCGATTGGCTAAGGTGTAGGAAGTAAAAATTGTATTTGCTGGATTCATAAAGTTAAAGCGCATTCCCATACTTGTACCACTATCACTGGTTTCATAGATTCCTTTTATTTTAAGCGTGACGGCTTTGTCATCACTATCTTTGAGTTTGAAAGTATCTCCAACTGCTAGCCCATTTGCTTTAGCCAGCGCTGATTCAATCAGAACATTATTGCTACTTTCATCTTCAGTGGTAATGCTTTGACCTTCTATAATTTTTGCTGTTCCTTGTGCAAAACTATTATAGGTCTCACTAGTTGAAACGCCGGTGATTTGAAAGTCTCCTTGGCTAATCTTTTCTATTTTTCCTCCAGCTGGCATAGAAAAACCATTTTCTTCCTCCGATTCATCTTCCTTATCTTCTTGATCTTGGTTTTCCTCAGTCGAGATTGGCTCTATTCCAGTGGATTTCGCAGCAGAAGTGCTCACTTCAAATGAATAATCTTTCACACCGCTTAAAGCAGCTATCTTTTTTGCATCTTCTATTTTGACGGGCGTCATTTCAAAATTACCTGGTTCTGGACGACTATCTTCCCCTTCACTCGTTTTGTGTTGCTCAAACATCTTTTCTCTATTTGTAGTCAAAGTCACAGTTGCGCCAATACTTTTTTTGGCATTTTCACTTGCAACCTCAGCCGCACTTTTAATTGTCAATCCAGCTAATACAAAAATTAGAATTGCTGAAAAGACCGCAATTAATAATATGCTTCGCCCCTTTTTAGCCCACAGGCTCTGATAAGCGCGCTTAAAAAAATTCATTTTAAGTCCTCCTATTTTGTTGTTTTTACTTACTTTTTTAGCCTATTTTTTTCAGCTTAAAATCGGCTTAAAACAACAAAAAATTATCTTTTATATAACCGATGAAAAATTAAGTTTCATTTATGGTCAACATGGTAAAATTAAACCGAGGTGAAATGTATGTTGAAATTACTGGTTATAGAAGATGAACAGACCTTATCTGACAATATAAAAGAAATCATTCAGCCACTAGGGGAAATCACGCAGGCCTTTGATGGGGAGGTTGGGCTGTTTGAAGCCCAAAGTAATATTTATGATTTAATCTTATTGGATTTAATGCTACCTGGGTTAAATGGTTACGAAGTGTTGGCACAATTACGGACACAAAATATTCAAACACCCGTTTTAATCTTAACAGCTAAAGATGGTATTGATGATAAAGTTACTGGTTTTCAAAAAGGAGCAGACGATTATTTGACGAAACCTTTTTATCGCGAAGAATTATTATTACGGGTAAAAGCACTATTAAAACGTTCCCTTGGTTTATATGAAGAAAACATACTGACATATGGACCAATTAGCTGCAATTTACAAAGTAAACAAGTCCTTTTTCAAAACGATGTGCTAGCAGTTCAAGGCAAAGAATTTGAACTCCTCATATATTTCATTCAAAACAAAGGTGTAATTTTGACAAAAGAACAAATTTTTGATCGTATTTGGGGATTTGATTCGGATACAACGCTAACGGTGGTAGAAGTTTATATGAGTCACCTCCGTAAACATTTAAAACCAACAGGTATAGCTAATGATTTCAAGACCCTACGCAATGTCGGCTATTTATTGCAAGAGTAGGAGCATATTATGATTATGAATACAGAACTGTCAAAAAAACAACGCCGTCAGTTTTTCTTAGTAAATGCAGGTGCGTTTGCACTTATTTTTTTGTTATTGGGTTTTATCGTTTTACAACTATTGCAAAGTTCTGCTTATAAACAGACAGATGAATCCTTAAAAAACACTAGTCAAGATAATCGTGTCATTACTATGGAAATATCACGGCTACAAACAGATAATCCATTTTTAGCACCTAAAAATAATGATTTTCCACCAGCAACTACGCGAAATAATCGCTTCAATTCACAAATAATTCTTTGGAGCGCAGAAGGGAAAATTTTGAATAAAGCGGTTTTGGGCGCTCGTTTTGCAGAGCTGCAAAATTTACAATTAAGTAAAAAAAATCTAAATACTATTCAGGCTTTGTCCGTTAAAAGTGGTAATCAAACATTACATTTTCGCTCTATTATGCGTAAACTGACAACACCACAAGAAGACGTTGCCTATGTACAATTATTAGAAAACACCGATCAAATTGATGAATCATTACAGACATTCCAAACAATTTTGATTATGTGTATGATTGTTTTTTGGTTGTTATCTTTAGCAATCAGTTATTTTATCTCCCAAAAAAATATGACACCCATTCTATTAGCCTGGCAAAAACAACAAGAATTCGTGGAAAATGCCTCCCATGAATTACGGACGCCACTGACCATTATTCAAAATAGTTTGCAAAAATTGTTTACCACACCCAATCATACTGTCTTAGAAGAGTCTGAAGTCATTGCACAAGCACTAAATGAAACAAGACGGCTAAATTCTCTTACGACTGATCTATTAACAATCGCCAGAAGCGATGCCAATGAAACAGTCCTTGACTTAACCACGATCACTCCTCAGCCTTTTATTGCACAATTGACCAAGCCTTTCCAAGAGATTGCACAGTTAGATGACAAAACTTTTATTTTAGAAAACTACGCGAGTGAAAAAGTTATCGCAGATGAAAAAAAAATCCATCAACTACTAGTTATTTTATTAGACAATGCCTTGAAATACACAAAAGCTGGAGATAAAATTACAGTTCTTTCTCAGATTACACATGACAATTGGCTTTTAGAAGTTCGTAATACTGGGGCAAATATTGCAGACGAAGATAAGAACCAAATTTTTCAACGTTTTTACCGAGAAGAACGTTCTCGCAATAAAAACAGTGGTGGTTTTGGCTTAGGACTAGCTATTGCACAACAAATTGTCAAAGACCATCAGGGTAAAATTTCCGTTCACGACTTAAAGCCAAGCGGGGTTATTTTCAGAGTCAAACTCCCTTTTAAACATTAACTATACAAAAGGACCAACAAAAAATTACTATCGTGAGTAATTTTTTGTTGGTCCTTTAATTTTACTTAAATTTGTAACCATTTTTGATATTGTTGCTCCACAAGTGTCACGGTCTCAATTGTCAACTCGGGCGTCATGATTGGGCTTGTTAGCAAGCCCTCTTTTAAACATTCATTCACATGGTCGACTTCATAGGCAAACTCACTCGTAAAAGGAATTTGTAACGTTTCTTGTCCGTCTTGAGTAAAAATAGTAGCAACTTCTGTTTTCCAAAAATTTGGAATTTCAATTTTGCCTTTGGTTCCATAAATTGTCATACCATTTTCAGTCCCGAACTCAGTCGTGATAAAAATGTTGGCTAAAATATCCGTCCCAAATTTCAAACTCAAATCACTTTGCATGTCAGAACGTCCTTGTGGCATGATTGCGTTACCTGTAACATCTTGATAATTCTTACCTGTAACGTAGTGCATATAATGAAGTGGATAACTGCCTGAGCCATGCAAAGTTCCACCCCCTGCTTCCAAACTCGGAAACCACTTGACATGGTCAATATGAGGATAGGAGGTTGTTGAACGCATGAATTTGACTTCCCCAATTTTTCCAGCTTCAATAGCTTTTTTTACTGCTGAAGTAATCGGTAGAAAAACAGCTTTTTGAGCTTCCATTAAAAAAAGTTTTTTTCTTGCAGCTATTTCAAATAACTCTTTCGCTTCATCAGCTGCTAAAGTGAACGGTTTTTCCAGCAATACGGACTTTCCTGCTTCTAGCGCCTGCTTGGCAGTCTCGTAGTGTCCTTTATTGTAAGTTGCAATATAAATGATATCAATTTCTTCATCGCCAAACAATTCTTCATAGCAACCATAAGCTTTTGGAATCTGAAGTTTCTTTGCTACTTTTTGTGCCTTGGCTAATTCTCGTGAAGCAATCGCTGCTACATTTCCTTCCTTACTAGCTCGTATCCCCGCTACAAAACGTGGTACAATAGATGCGGTACTGACGATCCCATAAGAAATCATGATCTACTCTCCTTTCAAAACTATAATTACTGTCAAAAATTATACAGATTTTCTTGCTACCCATAGCTTTAAAAATAAATACGCACTTTTAGTGGCTATCCTCGTTTATAACAAAAACCAACAGCTGAATATCAACTGCTGGTTTTTATAACTGTATTTAAAATTTAACAGAAATAAACAGAATTTACAAAATCTCCGCTTTATTGCTAAAAATTAATCGTGATACTCGCCACGGTCCCATTTTGCTAAAAATTCATCAAAGTAATGAGAATCCGCTTGTTCTGGTTTTGGTCCTTCAACTGCATTGATTTTTTCAATTAATGCTTGGTTTTCTGGCGTTTCTTTATATTCAGCTTTGATGAAAGCTTCAATAATATCGTTGATTAAAAATTCTCCGGTAATTTTTCCTCCAAAGCCAATCACGTTTGCGTTTAATTCTTCTTTGGAATAAATCGCCGTCGTCATATCCCGCACTAATGCAGCTCGAATACCAGGCACTTTATTTACCGAGTTGGTAATCCCAACACCTGTTCCACAAATTGTTACACCCAAATCTGCAGCACCACTAGCTACAGCTTCCCCCACGCGCTTACCATAAATAGGGTAGTGTGTGCGGGTAAAGTCATACGTTCCACAATCAATTACTTCATAACCTTTACTTTTCAAAAAATCAGAAACTGCGATTTTTGTATCTG
This sequence comes from Enterococcus saigonensis, assembly GCF_011397115.1. Classification (NCBI taxonomy): domain Bacteria; kingdom Bacillati; phylum Bacillota; class Bacilli; order Lactobacillales; family Enterococcaceae; genus Enterococcus; species Enterococcus saigonensis. Next base: position 2,257,074 of record NZ_AP022822.1, read on the forward strand.
TCACAATATGATCACAACCAATTGCAATTTTCATGTTTCATACTCCCTCTCATCAAAAGATTCATTTCATTATTTGTCATTCAAAAGTGATATTTTTATCCATAGATAAAATAAAACAATTATGCCATTTTATTTAGCATGTCGACCCGAATTTGATGGCGCCCGCCATCATAATGGGCTGCTAAAAATTCCTTGACAATATTTTTAGCCAATCCTTCTCCTACTATTTCAGAACCAATCGTAATCATCCGTGCATTATTATGTTCTCGTGTCATGTAAGCAGATCGTTCATCAGAAACTTCTGCTGCGACCATGCCTTTCACTTTGGTTGCTACCATAAAACTACCTGCACCATAGCCATCAAAGGCAATTCCCATTGCACCTTCATTTTCTTTAATCTCTTTTGCGATGGCTAATGTTGAATCAACAAAATCTACCGCGGGCGTTGGTGTTTTATCAACAACCTCAAATCCTGCTGCTACTAAATATTCTTTAATAGTTTCTTTTAAATTCATCCCTTGTGCATCTGAACCAATTACAACACGCATTGTATCTTCCTCCTCCATTAATTTCATCTTCCCTTTTATAATAAAACATTTAAAAACATTTTTCAAACATTTTTAAAAATACTATGTTTAAAAGTGTTTGAAAAACCGTTTTATCTTTGCTGCAAAGCTTATTTTTTTCTCTCAGTGGTTTTTACGCAATAAAAAAACAGCCTCGAGAAAAATCTCGAGACTGTTTTTTTCCAGTACCAAAATTGGTAGAAGCTTGGTCGTCCACTACCTTACTTCCAACACCCTGCAAATCCGGCAGTGAAGTTTTCTTCTGGTGTTGCTGTTGACTCGACCAAACAAGTTGGTCTTATCGACTCATCGCATGTCCATTACTTTAACTGCAAATCTATCGCTTGTCAATCTTTTGTTTTTAATCAGTATCCATTATGAATCAACATAACGTGCATATTCTGGAAACCAACCTTTTCTAACGAAAAATATTCATCTTTAAAGGTGAAATCAGCTTCCGTGGGTCTAACGATTTGTTTCACTTGGCAACAATATTGTTTGCTGTTTGCCATCATCATAAGCATAAACTTCTTGTGGCAATTCATAAGAAAATGGAAATGGTAAGTCAATATCCATTTCAACCTCACTATTCTCTTGTGAAAAATGCATTGTTACTTTGCCATCGTGATTAAGTAATTCAAAAGCGATTAAATTATTTAAAGGTACTACCCCTTTTAAATCAAGGTCGATAATAAACCAAATGCTGTCAATTAATTCTCCTGGCATACTGGAAACAACGCCAACAGAAGCAAAGCGGCTACGTTTTTTATCAAATACTTCAAACAAATTCAAAACCTCCTAAGACAGTGTTTACTGCGATCATTTTTTTAAGTGGCTTTTTCTCCATCCTTGATTCGCAGATTAAACAGCAGTATCAATTCTATGTCTATCATACTTTAAATAAGTAATAATGCAAAAAAATTGCACTTATAAAGGCAAGTTATAAAAGTTTTGATTAAATAATTAGCACTACGCAAATTAAACAGTAGTGGACAAAAAAAGCACCGCAAAAAGCGGTGCTGTTAAACAAAATTATTCAGCTTCAGCCGGTGCTTCTGGAGCTGCATCTTCGCTATCTTCTTCTTCAGCAACTTGTGCTTCGCTCACCGCTACAATTTGTTCTTCCGGATCAGTTACGATGGTGAAGTCAGCATCTTTTGGTAAATCAGCAACTGCTAGTGCGTCACCGATTTCAAGTGCTGTAACATCAACTTCAATGCGTTCTGGCAACTTATCAGGTGTTGCTGAAACAACAACATTATACAATGTTTGTGTTAACACGCCACCAGCTTTGACCCCTGCTGCTTCACCGACAAGTAATACTTCGGCTTCTACTTCTGTTTCTTCTGTCATATTGACTGACAAAAATTCTACGTGTGTTAATTTTTTAGTAAAAGTATCTGATTGTGTGCCGCGGACTAATGTGTTCACGTTTTTACCGTCAATGCTTAATACGATAACAGCATTGGCACCGTGTTCACGGTAGATTTTTTCAAGAGCTGCTGCATCCACTGCAACTGGCGTACTTTCAATTTGGTAACCATTTACAACTGCTGGAACTTTACCTTCGTGACGCAATTTATTGCGAAGGGAACGGGGACGAATTGCTCTTTTTTCTACATTTAATTTTACTGCCATAACTAAATTCCTCCTAAATTTTGGCCGCTTTTGCGGTAATCTTTAAAAGCAAATTTGTTACTCAGCACATCAGTGTGGTACGTATAAAAATACGCAAAAGGACAGCCGTATACACAACTGTCCTGTCAAAGTCGGTTAAAACTTTCTCCACCAGGTCGTAACGCTGTGTGTATGAGAAACTTTATTTACTTTACTATTTAACCTTAGGCCTTATTTAATTTTAAGTCAAGGAAAGTGCTGTTTTACTGGAAAATCCTCTTTTTTTCGCTATAATGAATAAGACTTTGTTACTGAATAAAGGAGTAAATATGCGCTTAGATAAATTAATTGAAAAGAAGCTACATACCAGCCGTAAAAAAATGAAACGTCTTTTTTTAAGTGGTCAAGTAACAATCGATGGGGTAAAAGAATTTCGACAAAATCGTAATGTTGACAGTCAAATTCATAAAATCATGGTAAACAACCAAGTCCTTTTCACTAACGAAGTCTATTATTTATTGGATAAACCAGTAGGTGTTGTTACTGCTAATTCTGACTTAAATCATCAAACCGTATTTGATTGTTTAACCCCCACCGATAAACTTGACGATTTGTCCGCCGTTGGTAGACTTGATCGTGATACTTCTGGCCTTTTGCTTTTAACAAACAACGGGCAACTAGTCTATGATTTACTCCATCCTGTAAAAAAGTAGCAAAAACTTACGAAGCTTGGATCAACGAGATTGTGACAAATGAAGATATTTACCACTTTCAAGCAGGAATTGTTTTTTCAGACGGTACTCGTTGTCAAGCGGCGGATTTAAAAATCTTGTATAGTGATTATAAAACAGGTCACAGCCTGATTCATTTAACTATTTGGGAAGGTAAATTTCATCAAGTAAAAAAAATGTTTTTAGCTCGTGGAAAAAAAGTGATCACTCTACGCAGAATTGCAATGGGTCCTTTATACTTACCTAAAAACTCGCAGCCTGGAAAATATCACCCCTTAACAAAGACCCAGTTAACATTATTAAAACCTTATTTTAGATAGAAAGAAGTTAGAAAAATGAATTATTCCACCTTGCTATTTGATTTAGATGATACCTTGTTAGACTTTAAGGCCGCTGAAGATCATGCCTTACAAGAGCTTTTTAACACTATGAATACCACCTTGACACCAGAAATAAAAAAATATTACAAGACGATGAACCGTCACTTATGGGCAGATTATGAACAAGGAAAAATAAGCCGTCAAGAAGTAACAGACAGTCGTTTTAAAAAATTATTTGCTAATTTAGGTAAAAATGTTGATGGCTCCCAACTTGACCAAAAGTATCGCCACTATTTAACGCAAGGTCATCAATTATTAGGTAATAGCCGCCGGATTATTGCTGATCTGGCAAACAAAGCAGATTTATACGTGGTCACAAATGGTGTCTCCAAAACCCAATACAAGCGTTTAGAAGATGCCAAACTTCTTCCTTATTTTAAAGACATTTTTGTTTCTGAAGATACTGGCTATCAAAAACCAATGCCAGAATATTTTGACTACGTGGCAAAACGTATCCCGCATTTTGTTGCGCAAAAGGCATTGGTAATCGGGGATTCTTTAACTTCTGATATTAAAGGAGCCAATAATGCTGGTTTAGATAGTGTCTGGTTAAATCCTGAAGCAAAACAATTACTGCCAGATGTCAAACCAACTTATGAAGTTAAGGACTTAGAGCAACTCTATCCTATTTTAGGCACCTCATTTGACGAAAAAGCATAGCATTTTCTGAAAAAATCTATATAATAGACCTAGTACAAAAAATGAAAGAGGTTTTCTCATGACAAAGAACAAGCCCATCATTATTGGTGTGACTGGTGGCTCTGGTAGTGGTAAAACCAGTGTCAGCCGGGCAATTTTCAATAATTTTCCCGACCATTCGATCATGATGCTGGAACAAGATTCTTACTACAAAGATCAAAGTAATTTAAGCTTTGAAGAACGTTTGAACACAAACTACGATCATCCTTTTGCTTTTGATACCGATCTTTTAATCGAACACATCAAAAAATTGATGTGTTATGAAGCAATTCAAAAACCTGTTTATGACTATGTAGCTCATACACGTAGCAAAGCAACTCTCGTACAAGAACCAAAAGAAGTCATTATTTTAGAAGGAATTTTAATTTTAGAAGATGAACGTCTACGAGACTTAATGGATATTAAAATTTATGTGGACACAGATGATGATATTCGAATCATCCGTCGTATCAAACGCGATATGGAAGAACGAGGGCGTACTCTTGATTCTGTCATTGAACAATATTTATCTGTAGTAAAACCAATGTATCATCAATTTATTGAACCAACCAAACGCTATGCTGATATCATCGTGCCTGAAGGTGGAGAAAATCACGTCGCAGTTGACTTAATCACGACAAAAGTGGCAAGCTATTTGTCGTAAGATAGAATACTTGATTGAAAATACCTATTTTTGATAGGTATTTTTTCATGCTCAACTTCACCGCAAAAACTCTTAAAAACAAAAAGACTAACGCTTGTAACTTTACTTACAAGGTCGGTCTTTTGCAAAATTATAAAATTTGCCTTTTTATGACATCTTCTAAGATAAAAATTAAGACATCAGCAAATCCTTCCAAAAAATTTGGCAACTATTTTTATCCTAATAATTTGTCTTTAAACCATTTATCACTATTACAGGCATTTTATCAGATAGTCCATTAGTACTTGGGTTAATTAAAGGAGATCAAAGGATCACTCGCGTTGACGATTGTTCCAACTTGCACTAAAATTTCAGCAACATGTCCATCTGTTGGGGCTACAATTTCATTTTCCATTTTCATAGCTTCTAAAATCATTACCGGTTGATTGGCACTAACAGATTCGCCAGGATTTACTAGTAATTTTAAAATTGTACCTGGCATGGGAGCTGTCAACAACTGACTTTCTGAAGAAACTGTCGAATTTTTTGCTTGCGGGGGCATCATTGTTGGCAAAGTTGGTGCAGGCTTTGGTTCTGTAACACTCGTTGTTGCCCTTTCTTCTTGCACAGCTGGCACTCCCAACTCTTCCATTTCGACTAAATATTCCTTGCCATCAATTGAAATTTTAAACTTTCGTAACATATCATTCCTCCTTTATTTTTTTTGGTAAATTTTTCTTATAACAAACTGTGACGCTGGCGCCACCCCAGATGCAATACTTGCTACAATTATTGCTATGTGTTTTACTTCAGGATTTTTTTTCATAATTTTTTTAATTACAAAAGAACTTTCTGTGTGGTTTTCAGCTGCTATACTGGTGGCAATCAAACTTATTAGCTCCTTTTCAACTGCTTCACTAGGAATAAAAAAAGGAATTTCTTCCCATCCTTCGTCTTCAACAGATATTTTCTCTGGCGCTATTTTAGTTGGTGGAACAACTTGATGCATTCTTTTATTTGTTTGACTCTTGCCAAATAAGCGATTCCAAAATTTCATCAGCAATCTCCTTTAAAGCTAAAAAGAAGTCATTCTATTTATTTTAATATAGCACAAATTAAAACGTTTACAAAAAAAAGTAAATAACTTTAATCAAATTAAAAAGCCACGCAAAATGCGTGACTAAAAATCCATTAGTAAAATCCCAGTTGACGAATTTTTTGCAAGAGGTATGAGCAGACAGCCAGACACATGACTGAACCGACTAGAGCAGGGATTACATAAAAGCCGCCAATTTCTGGACCAGTAGGACCAAGAAAAATCCGCCCAACCCAGCTACCTAAAAAACCTGTCACCATATAGCCTAAAAAACCGCTACGGACATCATTTCCTATAATTACTCCAGCCAATAGACCTAAAGCACTGCCAACTACTAAAGACCAAAATAATTCCAGCATACTGCCACCTACTTCCGTCACTTATTACGCATATTTTATCATTTTTCGCTAAAATATTATAATTATATGCAATAAAAGCACAGATAAAATTATACTTTTCTTAATTCTAAAGTGGAAAGTTTCTTTTTTAATAAAAAATTGTAGCCATTAAGAATATTGGTATGTTTACGCGTGAAGAGGGCGTACTTATTCACATAAATGCCACTGAGCTCTTGTATCAAATACGTTTCGGGTAAATAAGTTTGTGGTGTAAAAAACTCCTCCCAGCTCTCACCATAAAAAAGTTGCAAACAAAGATGATAGCGATAAATGGCTTTTTTATCCGCTAATAAAAGTGAGCGTAATTGTGGCTCTTTTTCCAATGCCATTAAAAATTTAGAATAACTTTTAGGCAACCAAATTTCTGCCCCTAATACTTGTTGCAACAAAAATTGCCAGCCTTTTTCATCAAGCTGATAAGCTAGTTGTGGCGCACGACTATGTAAAATTTTTGTTTCCATTGCGGATATGTTAAAACCAAAATTTTTCCTTTTCTCACTAACTTTCTGCATAAAACATAACAATTCATAACTTTTCTGCTCATAAGATAGAAGTTGCATCTTTTTTAATTGTAAAATCAAATATCGTTTCTGGCTTTCCATTCCCATAAGACAATTTTGAAAATTATCATCTAGACGCAAATTGAAATTTTCCCACAACGGCTGCAATGTTTCCAAGCGCCGCGAGACAGTTTTGCGCGCAATATAATGCTGCTGCGAAAGTTCAGTAATCGAGATTAATGGATCATTTAATTTTTGCCATAATAGCTGAAATGTTAGACTCTCTAACAAAAGATGCTGCCATAAACGAGCTTCACAAAAATAATTGGCAATCTTGATTTCTATCCCAGTATTTTGAATTATAAAACAAATACCCACTGCTTTTTTTTCTTCAATTTCTGTCCACCAATCACATAAACCATGAAATTTTTTTATAGTAAAGCTGAACTCTTTTTGTAATCGCTCATAGGAAATAAAGCCACCTCTTCGTTTTAATAAATAAATTTGCCAAATCAATCGTTCATCTTTTTCTAACAAGCATTGATAAACCATTTTATCATCTCCTTACTTACTAAATTACATAAATGAAAATTGATTTTTTTCCATTTTTTTCTTATTTAGTAACTTCATTTGAAAAATAAAATGAACCTTTGCTCATTAAGATTGCGCAAAATTAGACAACTTGCTAAAATAAATTTAATTCATACACATGCAAAATCGCCGGGTTTTGCCAACAAAAAAATTGTTGAGAGTAGCTCTTTATCCCATAGGCCAATGGAGGATAAAGTTCTGCTCTTTTTTTGGAGGAATTTTTATGAAAGAAATTAGAGGTTATGTTGCGCGCAGTGTTTTAAGCACTTTTGGGTTATCTTTGTATATTTTAGCAGACACCTTTTTTATCGCAAACGGTGTAGGAACACTCGGTTTAACTGCTCTTAATATTGCTTTACCTCTCTTCAACTTATTAAATGGACTGGGGTTACTTTTGGGAATGGGAGGCGCGACGTTATTTGTCTTAAAAGGTGGAAAAGGAAACTATTTTTCCCAGCTACTAATTACCGGCATGGGAGTAGGCCTGTTCTTTACTTTCTTAGGAGTGACCGCTGCTACTTCTTTAGCTTCTTTACTTGGAGCTAGTTTAGAAACACTGCAGCTGACGACCACGTATTTGCGTTTTATTTTAATCATGGCACCTTTTTTTATCTGTAATAATTTAGTTCTGGCCTTCATTCGAAATGACAATAATCCCCAACTTGCAATGAAAGCGATGCTATTTTCTAGTCTCTTCAATATTATTTTTGATTATATTTTTGTGTTTTTCTTGCATATGGGAATGGCTGGTGCTGCGTTAGCTACTGTATTATCTCCTGTTTTAAGTTTAATGATTTTAAGCACCCATCGAAAAAAAAACAACCGCCATTTATTTTGGCAACCTACATTGCCCCAATTAAAAACGATTAGTCGTAGCGCACAATTGGGCTTAGCCTCTTTTTTGACTGAAATGAGTACAGGTATTAGTATTTTAGTTTTCAATCAAGTCCTACTTACCTTAAGCGGTGATATTGCTGTGGCAGCCTATGGTGTTTTAGCCAATATATTATTGGTCGGCTTGTCTTTGTTTACTGGTGTTGCTCAGGGAATTCAACCGTTAATCTCACAAGCAGCAGCAAAAAAAGAAAGAGCAAAAGTTTTTAGTTATTTACGTTACGGTTTCAAAGTTAGTCTGTCTTTAGCCTTATTACTATATCTAATAGTCACTATTTTTAAATTTCCAATTGTGGGATTGTTCAACAGAGAAAATAATATCGTTTTAACACAACTTGCAACCAACGGAATACAAATTTACTTTTTAGCCTTGTTAGGTGCCTGCCTTAATATTGTTTTTAGTATTTTCTTTTCCGCAGTTGGTTATGCAAAACAATCCTTCACAGTGGCCGTATTGCGGGGCTATGTACTAATTCTTCCGTTAGTAGTTTTACTAGGGAAAAACTTCGGTATAATCGGTGTCTGGAGCAGTTTACCTTTAAGTGAATTTTTCACTTTATTGCTTGCCAGCCTATTATTCGTACAAGTAAAAAAAAGTTATCGCCAAAATATTTCTTTCTAAGCGTACGTGCTAAAATAAGAAAAGAAAGCAGGTGAAGAACATGATTGCCCACAAAAGAGCCTAACTCCATGACATTTAAGCCAAAATGACATGGAGGAAAAAATAATGAAAAACATCTATGATAACGAGAATTTTTTCTATAAATATAGCCAAATGTCCCGTAGCCAAAAAGGATTAGCCGGTGCAGGCGAGTGGCAAACATTCCAAAAATTATTGCCTAATTTTAATGGCAAATCAGTTTTGGATCTTGGCTGCGGCTATGGGTGGCACTGTCTTTATGCCGCTGAACACGGTGCAAAGAATATAACTGGCGTTGATTTATCACAGAAAATGTTGACAGTAGCCAGACAAAAAACAAAAGCGTACCCTATCCACTATGTACAAGATGATATTGCAACAGTTTCATTTCTGGCAGATTCTTTTGATATTGTCATTAGCTCTTTAGCAATTCATTATGTCGCTGACTTTGCTAGTTTAATTGCCAATATCAAAAAATATTTAAAACCTGAGGGAATTTTGCTTTTTTCAGTGGAACATCCTGCTTTCACCGCAGAAGGATCAGAAGATTGGTACTATGATGTTCAGGGAAATAAGTTACATTATCCCCTTGACAATTATTTTACCGAAGGCTTACGTGAAACGAATTTTTTAGAGGAAAAAGTTGTGAAGTATCATCGCACGCTAACAACGTATTTGCAAACTTTGTTGAAAAACAATTTTATCCTTTTGGATGTGGTAGAACCTATGCCACCAAAAGATATGCTTTGTGAGCCGGGAATGAAAGATGAATTACGGCGTCCTATGATGTTACTTGTAAAGGCAAAAAATAAAAAAAGTTAAATTTCTTACCACTTTCTAGCGAAAGTGGTTTTTTTCAACAAAAAAAGCTGAGACAAAAGGAAAGTATTCCTTTTGTCTCAGACCTGTTTTATTATTTAGTTTCTTCTTTTTTATCGTCTTTCAATAAAGCTTTACGGGATAAATTAATACGTCCTTGACGATCAATTTCGGTTACTTTAACTAAAACTTCGTCTCCTAATTTCACAACATCTTCTACGTTGTTTACCCGTTCGTTTGCAAGTTGCGAAATATGAACCAAACCATCTTTCCCTTTGATTAAGTTAACGAAGGCACCGAATTTTTCAATTCGAACGACTTTACCCAAGTAAACTTCACCAACTTTTACTTCTTTCGTTAACTCTTCAATAATCTTAATGGCTTTTTGTATCATTTGTGCATCAGCTGAGGCAATTGAAACTTTACCTTCTTGATCAATATCAATCTTAACGCCTGTTTCTTCAATGATACCGTTAATGGTATCGCCGCCTTTACCAATAACCACTTTGATTTTTTCTGGATCGATTTGAATCATTTCAATCTTCGGTGCATACGGACTCAACTCTTCGCGAGGTTGTGCCAAGGTTGAAGTTAATTCTTCCAAGATTTCAAAACGGGCTTTTTTCGCTTGTGCTAATGCTTCGCGTAAAATTTGTTCCGTAATACCTTGAATTTTAATATCCATTTGTAGCGCCGTAATACCATCTTTTGTGCCCGCAACTTTAAAGTCCATATCGCCTAAGTGATCTTCTAAACCTTGAATATCTGTCAAGATTGTATAATTTTCACCGTCGGAAACTAAGCCCATCGCAATGCCAGCAACAGGTGCTTTAATCGGTACGCCGGCATCCATTAATGCCAATGTTCCAGCACAGATACTGGCTTGTGAAGAAGAACCATTAGATTCTAAAACTTCAGCAACTAAACGAATAGTATAAGGAAAATCTGTTTCACTTGGAATTACTTGTGCTAAGGCCCGTTCGCCTAAAGCCCCATGACCAATTTCACGACGACCAGGAGAGCCTGCCCGACCAGTTGAACCAACTGAAAACTGTGGGAAATTATAATGATGAATGAAACGTTTAGACTCTTCTACACCAAGACCATCAATAATTTGATGTTCGCCTAGTGGTGCTAAAGTACAAGCAGATAAAGCTTGTGTTTGTCCCCGTGTAAATAGACCAGAACCATGAACCCGTGGCAGTAAACCAACTTCTGAGGAAAGTTGACGAATTTCATCTAACTTACGACCATCTGGACGAATCTTATCAATTGTGATTAGTTCTCGTACTACGTCTTTTTCCAAATCTTCTGCTACTTGCTTGATTTCTTTTGTAATTTGAACCAAGTCTTCGGTTTCAACATTGGCAAATTTTTCTGCATAAACTTCTTTAACAGTTTCTTTTACTTTCTCAATTTCATCCTCACGAGCTAGTTTTTCTTCTGTCATAACAGCTGTTTTCATCACGCTGTAGTAGTTTTCATAAATATCTTGTTTTAATTCTGGATCAACTTGTAAAAGTTTAACTTCCATTTTTTCTTTGCCAACAGCTGCAACAATTTCTTCTTGGAAGGCAACCAATTCTTTAATTGCGTCAAAACCAAATAGCAACGCGCCTAACATATCATCTTCTGAGACTTCTTTAGCACCAGATTCAACCATGTTAATCGCTTGTTTTGTTCCTGCTACGCTTAATTCAATATCTGTTTTTTCCGCTTGATCAACAGTTGGATTTAACACATATTCTCCATTAACACGACCAACTTCAACACCGGCAATTGGTCCATCAAATGGAATATCTGAAATAGACAATGCTAAAGATGAGCCTAACATAGCAGCCATTGCAGGTGAACAATCTTGTTCCACACTCATTACAATATTGGTTACTTGCACTTCATTACGAAAACCTTCTGCAAACATCGGACGAATTGGACGGTCAATTAAACGCGCTGTCAATGTTGCATCCGTAGAAGGACGACCTTCACGTTTAATAAAACCACCAGGGATTTTACCAACGGCATACATTTTTTCTTCATAATTAATAGTCAATGGGAAAAAGTCTGTGTCTTTTGCTTCTTTTGAAGCAACAGCAGCACTTAATACCACTGTGTCGCCATAGCGTACTAAAACTGCACCATTGGCTTGTTTGGCTAATTGACCGACTTCAACTTGTAAAACACGTCCGCCCCAAGTTGTTTTGAATACTTGCTTTGTCATAATTTCTCCTATCTTCTGTAGATAGTGGGCTGCTACTAAACAAATGAAAATTTTGAAAAATATTCTTTCAAAATTTTCATTTGGTTAGTAGTTAGCCTTACCACTACCCCAGCTTTTGTTTAGTTTTTTATAGCAAAAAAGTGAGATTCAAGCTGAACCTCACTTTTAAGACGATAACGACTAACGACGCAATCCTAAAGCTTGGATCAATTCGCGATAACGTTGAACGTCAGTTTTACGTAAGTAAGCTAACAAGTTACGACGATGACCAACTTTTTTCATCAAACCACGATAAGAATGGTGGTCTTTTTTGTGGACGCGTGCGTGTTCATTCAAGTGGTTGATCTCTTCAGTCAACACAGCGATTTGCACTTCTGGAGAACCAGTGTCGCCTTCGTGGCGTGCAAATTTTGTCATGATTTCGTTTTTACGTTCTTTTGAAATTGCCATGTTTTTTCACCTCACATTATTATTCTCCCTGTGACTGAGTAAAGCGTTGGTGACTCGCCAAACCAAGTGACAGGCGGTATGCAATGCACACAGGTATACTTTACTTGATTAAAAGAGAAAAAGCAAGTTCAATCGTTTCAAATTTAAATTATCCTGCTTTGCAAGCAAATAAATTGAAAATCAAGAAATGTAACCGTTATAATCACAACATGCGTTTTTTATATGCATTCCTAGATTAACAAAAACTGATGCTACTTGATATTGACGGCATCAAATAAGAAATTTAAAAATTGGAGGAAAAAATGTCTATTTTACTTGCTGTTAAAGGGCATCCCCTTGATGCCAAAGATTCTCATGCCATGCAATTATTAGAAAGCTTTTTAACTACGTATAAAGAAAGTAATCCAAAAGATGAAATCATCATAATCAATCCTTATGCCGTTGATTTTCCTGAAATTGATGGTGACATTACTTCTGGCTGGCACGCTTTAATGCACGATGCACAATTTAGCGATCTGACACCTACACAACAAACTAAATTGGCCGCTTTCAACGGCTTGACTGAACAGTTTGAAAAAGCTGATAAAATCGTGATAGCCAACCCATTGTGGAACTTAAGCATTCCAAGTCGTTTGAAAGCCTGGTTTGATACAATTTGCGTTGCCGGCAAAACATTTAAATATACAGCGGAAGGGCCAGTAGGCTTAGTGACCGGTAAAAAGGCATTGCATATTCAAGCAAGTGGCGGTTTTTATAATGGTCAAGACTTTGCTGCTCAATATACCCGCCAACTATTGAATTTTATTGGGATTAGTGACTTCAGTGAAGTTTTCGCTGAAGGCTTAGATTTTGATCCCACAAAAGTTGATGAAATTATGGCCAAAGCAACAAATGAAGTAGAAACTGCAGCAAAAACTTTCTAATCCAACTGTTTGCTTATCCATTGGAAAAAATTTCATTATCCAAAATAAAAGTCGAAAATTAGCAGAGTGAACGACGTAACTCTTACTAATTTTCGACTTTTCTCGTTAACGTTGATACGTAGATTATTACATAAATCTCAGAAATTCAACCAACGATAAAACCTTACCTTTCTCCTTTGTTTTGTCACCTTCGAGATATCATTTCTGTTATAATGTGCATGAGGTGATTGCAATGGCACTAATCAATCGAATTCAAGGAATGGAAAACGAATTATCCAAAGCCGAACTACGGATTTTTCGTTACATAAAAAAGAACATTGATAAAATACCTACCATGACGGCCGAACAAATTGCCAAAGGTTCAAAAACTAGCGCCCCTACTGTTGTTCGCTTTGCAAAAAAAGTTGGTGCTTCTAGTTTAACAGATTTCAAAATCCAGATTTCAGCTGAAAGTCAACAAACTGGAACTAATCAAGAATATTCCGATGTGAAAAAAAATGAACCCATCGCATCTTTAAAAGAAAAACTATCGCAAAATGCTCAACTCACACTCCACGAAACAACACAAATTTTAAGCGATGAAAAATTAATCGCAGCTTTGAAATTATTGGAGTCCAAAGAGCGGATTTTTGTAGCCGGTGTAGGCGCTTCTCATTTAGTTGCAGAAGACATCAAACAAAAATGGGACCGAATTGGCAAAAGTGTTTCTTTAGAAACCAATTACAACGCCTTACTCCCCCAACTTATTAACACCAAAAAAAATGCCGTTTTATGGTTAATTTCAAACTCTGGAGAAACACCAGAAATTGTCTACTTTGCTGAAATTGCAAAAGAATTAAAGATTCCAATTATTACCTTAACTCGTTTTGGTAATAATCGACTTTCTAAATTAGCCGATGTGTCCTTACAAGTTTCACGGCCACAAGAGGCTGACCAACGTAGTGCTGCCACCAATTCTTTAATTGCCCAATTTTTAGCGGTAGATATCTTATTTTATTCTTATATCAGTCGCAATCAGGAAAATGCTGAAAAAATTTATCAATCGCGACAAATCATCAAAGATTTCCGAGAAAGACACTTTTAAGCTTCTAACATCGTACAAAAGGCTATATACCTCCTTATTTTAAGCCAAGAAAATCCGCACTCCCTTCTGCAACATGTAGCAAAAGGAGCACGGATTTTTTTTATTTATTTAACCCATTCATTTACTTTATCTGGATTACTTTTGACCCATTCTTTCGCAGCTTGAGCGGGTTCTTTTCCATCATGAACAGCTAACATAACCTCTTCCATATCTTTTTGTTCCCAATGGAAGTTGTCTAAAATTTGGTATGCTTCTGGCTGATCTTCTTTTAGGCCTTGACGAACCATTGTGTTAATTGTTTCGGCTCCTCCCATCGTCCCTTTTGGATCAGCAAGATATTTCAAATCATATTTGGCAAACATCCAATGCGGTGACCAACCTGTAATAACAATCGGTTCTTTATTTTTAATGGCTTTGCCTAGTGCAACTGTCATAGCACCAGATGAAGACGACTCTACTGTCCAATCTTTTAAGTTTGGATAAGCAGCCTGCGTTTTATCTGCTGCTTTCATTACACCTGCCCCAGGTTCAATACCGACAATTTGTTGATTCGCTTGATTACTTAAATCTTCAAGGGAGTTAACATCCATATAACTTGGAACCACAATACCAAGTTTAGCACCTTTTAGATTCTCACCTAAATTTTCAATTTGATTTTTGTATTTAGCATATTGTGCTTGGTGTGTATGAGGTAACCAAGCTGCCACCATACCATCCGTTTCGCCATTTGCAACAGATTGCCACATGACCGTCATATCCAAAGGTGTCAACTTCACATCATAACCTTCTTCTTTTAGGACTTCTGCGACCACATTAGTAGAGGCTACTTCTGTATCCCATTCAACATAAGACAAGTGGATTGTCCCTTTATCAGAAGCATGGCTACCAGCAAAAGTCGAACCAAAAATCAAAGCAATTACTACTACTGCAACGCCACCAGTAATCCATCTTTGTTTTTTCTTAGCAGCGGGAGCAAGATTTTTATTCCGTTCCTTTTTTGGTGCGTTTAATTTTTGAGTAAAACGGTCAATGATGATTGCTAAGATAACTAAAGCCAAACCATTAACAAAACCATTCCCGACTTGTGCTTGTTGCAAGGCTGATAAAACACCGCGCCCAAGTCCAGGCGCCCCAATCATTGATGCTGTCACAACCATAGACAGTGCTAACATCATCGTTTGGTTAATCCCTGCCATAATTGTACCTTTAGCTAAAGGCAATTCTAATTTAAATAGCTTTTGTTTACCTGTACCACCAAAAGAATCTGAAGCTTCGACCAATTCACTAGGAATTTGACGAATTCCTAGATTCGTCATACGAACAGTTGGTGGCAGGGCAAAAATAACGGAAGCAAAAACTCCTGGTACCATACCAATACCAAAGAAAGCAACGGCCGGAATCAAGTAAACAAAGGCTGGCATTGTTTGCATGAAGTCTAAAATCGGTGAAACAATCGTATTGGCTTTTTCACTTTTAGCCATTAAAATCCCTAATGGAATCCCAATAACAATTGAAACAAGACTGGCAAGCAACACCAACGTGACCGTATTCATCAAATCATTCCACAAACCTTGGTTATAAATAAAGAGTAGACCAAAGAATGTTAAAATTGTCAGTCCCGGCTTTTTCTTTGATAAGAAAAAGGCAGCAACAGCTAATAATACGATAAATAGTAATGGTGGAATAAATAGTAAAGTATTCGTGATGGTATCCATAATTATTTGACCAATGCTTTGGACGAAACTAAACAGCCCCGCAAACGTTTTTGTCAACCAATCTGTAAAATTCTCCACCCATTTTGCTACTGGAATTGCTTGTTGTAATAAATTATCCAACAAATTCCACCTCCTTGTCTCCTGTTTGAGCTAATGCTTCAATCACGCTACCGCGAATGACCACACCGAGTAATTTATCTTTGTCATCAACTACAGCTAAAGGTGCTTCTGCATCTTTAATCACATCAAAAATATCAGTTACTAACATATCTTGAGGAATTTTCTTGACATTTTTATCAATAACTTCTTTTAGTGGCAACTGTTCCTTGCGCGCTTCTAAAGCTTTTAAAGCTGTTAAACTCCCCTTTAACTTACGCTTGCGATCAACAGCTAACAACATACTAACGCCTTCTTTGCGCATCCGATTTAATGCCACATTTGGCCCATCTGCTTCAATATTCATGGTAATTGCTGGTTCCATGATATTTTGCGCAGTTAGCACTTTTGAGCGATCAACATCTTCGACAAAATCACGAACATATTGGTTGGCTGGATTTGTTAAAATTTCTTCGCCAGTACCAATCTGCATGATTTGCCCATCTTTCATCAATGCGATCCGATCACCAATTCGCAAGGCTTCATTTAAATCATGGGTAATAAAGATAATGGTTTTTTTTACATTTTCCTGTAAGTCTAATAATTCATCTTGCATTTCTCGCCGAATTAATGGATCTAATGCCGAAAAGGCTTCATCCATCAATAAAATTTCAGGATTGTTCGCAAGCGCTCGAGCCAAACCTACCCGTTGTTGCATCCCACCAGAAAGTTGCTCTGGATATTGATCCTTAAAGGCAATTAAACTAGAATTTTCTAAAGCTTGTTCTGCTTTTTTGCGGCGTTCGTCTTTAGCAACACCACGAATCTCTAAGCCCAACTCCGTATTTTCCAAAATTGTGCGATGTGGAAATAAAGCAAAACTTTGAAATACCATATTGATTTTATTGCGTCGAACTTCTTGTAAAGATTCTTTGTTCATCTTTGCAATATCTTCACCATCAATGTAAATTTCGCCATCAGTCGGATCAATTAAACGATTTAATAAACGAATTAGCGTCGACTTACCAGACCCTGAAAGGCCCATAATTACGAAAATCTCCCCTTCATTTACTTCAAAATTTGCATCGTAAACACCGACTGTTGCACCGGTTTTTTCTAAAATTTCAGTTTTACTTTTATGTTCTTTCATCATGGCAAGAGCTTGTTGTTGCTTTTTACCAAAAATTTTTGTTAAGTGTTCTACTTTCACTTTACTCATTTTGTTACCCCCTATTTATTTTTGCTGCTTTTAAATAGTAAAAACAGCTTGCCTAATCAAGAAACTAATTGCTACATTTCTATTGATAGGATGGGAAATTAGAAGTTTGAAAAATTTCCCGCTCAAAAAACTGACCACACTAGATTATCACCATGTGGTCACTTAGTCAAAAAAGAATAACCAGGAAAAAACGTGAATTCGTTTTCCTGGTTATAACAGTAGTCATTTTTATCTTAAGGTTTTCTTAATATTTATCTTTTTCGGGATAAAAAAAGTTCTTCATCCGTTGAAACACTAATTCATCGCCTACAAAAAAAACTGTTTCGCCGACTTCAAATTTTGCATATGGCCCTGGAGATAACAGCAAACGATCTTCGTGCTGTAAGGCTACTACTGTTGCCCCAGTTTCTTGCCAGATATTCAGATCTTTAATAGATTCATTTAAATGATTTGCCGTTTCATCCAACTGAATTTCATAAGGCAAAAATGGCGCAGTCTGTTGAATGCGTCTAGTTTGGTTTACTAATGTGTCCAGTAGACCGGAAAAATTTTCCAGCTCTTGTTGTTGTCTTTCAACACTGTCCAAAATGTCATTTTTTATCTCTTGAATCGAACTAACATCTTTATATTGCTCTAGGAAACTCTGCGCTTTTTCCCGCGAAGAAACATAGGCACCACTACCATGCCTTACATCCATAATGCCAAGATCAACTAAAACGTTAATTGCTTTTCTGGCTGTTTCAGGCGAAACATTAAAATTACTCGCTAAAGTGGAACGAGCGTGGATTTTTTCCCCCTCTTTATACCGGTTTTCAACAATTCGTTCTGCAATTTCAACAGCAATCTGTTGATATCGAGGGATGCTTAATTTTTTTCCAGCCACATTCTCTCCTCCTTACCTTTTCATCAAAATTTTTAGTAGTCCCAATTTATATTTACTCATGAACCAGTTTTCTAACTATCACTTTCCCACGATTCGCCAAATTCTACAAGTATTTTAAAATATGAAACTTTCATTGCTACAAATTCAAACTCCTGCGCGCTACAAAAAAACTTTTCGGATAGATAAAAATAAACTAGGCTTTTCTACAAAAAAAGGAAAAGTGAATTTCACTTTTCCTTTTTATTACTATATAAATGAAGCCTTTTATTTATACTTCTACTTTCATAACCGGTGTTTTCGCTTCGGTATTTCCGACTTTTTCTAAAATATCGTTTTTAACTTTGTCCATGTTTGTCACTAAGACTAACATATCTGTGCCTTTACCAGCTGCTTTAATTGCTGCTAAGTCAACGTCTGCGACAATAGTGTCTGGTGTTACTTTTTGACCTTCCGCTACTTTCAAATCAAATGGTTTACCTTCTAATTCAACCGTGTTAACACCCATGTGCAGTAAAACCTCTAAACCATTATCCGTTGTAATCCCCACTGCGTGTTTAGTTGGAAATACTGATGAAATTGTCCCCGTTACTGGTGCATAAATTGTACCTTCTTTTGGTACAACAAAGTAACCTTCACCCATCATCTTTTGTGAGAAAACTGCATCTGTAGATTCTGAAACAGGTTTTACTTCGCCATTTGCCACAGCAAAGAATTCAGTTGTTGCTGCTACTTCGCTAGCAGGTGCTGTTGTTTGTACAGGGGAGTTTGTCGTTGTTTTTTCTTCTGCCATTTTTTCAGCAGCTAATTTTTCTTTTGGAATACCAAAGAAGTAAGTTGCCACAAATCCGCCAGCATAACCTGCCAATAAGCCCAATACATAACCTAACCAATGGCCGTTGGCAATTAATGGAATTAAAGCTGCCCCAGAAGGACCAATTGCTGTTGCACCAACGTTACCTAAAGCACCAATTACCGCGCCACCAACACCACCACCGATACAAGCCGTAATAAATGGTTTCCCTAATGGTAGTGTTACTCCGTAAATTAATGGTTCACCAATTCCCAAAATACCAACTGGCAATGCACCTTTGATCATTTCTGTTAATTCTTTATCTTTACGTAAACGAATCCACAATGCTAAAGCAGCCCCAACTTGACCCGCACCAGCCATTGCTAAGATTGGTAGTAATTGTGTGCTACCTGTCGCTTCAATCATTTGAATATGAATTGGTGTTAAAATTTGGTGTAAACCAAACATAACCATTGGCAAGAAACTTGCTCCTAATACAAAACCAGAGAAGGCACCACCAACGTTTAAAATCCAGTTAATTCCGCCAACTAATCCGTTTGAAACAAAACCGGCTAACGGCATAATTAAGAAAATTTCAGCTAAACCGATAACAAGTAACGAAATGGTTGGTGTTACAATAATGTCAATTGCTTCTGGTACAATATCATGTAATTTTTTCTCAACTTTTGAAAGTAACCATACTGCAAAAATAACACCTAAAATACCACCTTGTTGTGGCGCTAAAGGTTGCCCATTGAAAAGATTGGTAATTGGTGCTTCTGGATTCATCCCAGTTAATGTTACGACACCACCGATTACCCCACCAAGCGTTGGTGTAGCACCAAAAACTTGTGCTGCATTCACACCTGTATAAATGACTAGAAAAGAGAACATCCCGTTTTTCAAAATATTCATGACATCAATATATTGTTGCCAGGTTGCTGCGTCTAAACGACCAGCAGTTACCATGTTAGCTAAGACAGAGGCAATCCCCGCAACTAAACCAGCGCCAACAAAAGCTGGAATCATTGGAACGAAAATATTTGAAATATCTTTTAAAAGTGCTTTAAACGGTGATTGTTTTTGTTTGGCTTTTTGTGCTGCTTTCATTTCTGCTGCTTTTTGATTAAGAGCATCTTTACCACTTGTCGTAGCCTTAATCTCTTCTCCCAAAGAAACACCTGCTTGACTCGCCATTTCCTTTGCAACTTTATTTACTTTGCCAGGACCAATAATTACTTGTAACTGTTCATCATCTACAACACCCAATACACCTGGAATCGCTTTTAATTGTGCTTCATTGACTTCATCGCGATCACGAACCGACATTCTTACGCGTGTCATGCAATGGGTTACGCTTTCAACATTGTTCATGCCACCGGCGCCTTTGTAAATCTCTTTTGCCAATTGTTCCAAACTTAATTCTTCTTTTGCCATTCTAACTTTCCTCCTTGAAATCATGAATTATTTGAAATCTACTTATTAAGGAGCTGTAATAACTTATTACAGCCCCGGTCTGCCATTAGTTCAAAGTTTGTTTTACAAAACCATCTGCTGCCACTAATTTTTCGGCTGCAGCTTTTTTATCACTATCTGTCAAAATCATAACGATGGCTAATTTAACATTTTCGTCAGCTGCTGTAAAGAAGCGAGCTGCTGTTTCGTAGTCTACGTCAGTTGCCTGCATGATAATACGTTTTGAGCGTTCAACTAGTTTTTCATTAGTTGCTTTTACATCGACCATCAAGTTGTTATATACTTTTCCGATACCAATCATTGAAATCGTGGAAATCATATTTAAAATTAATTTTTGCGCTGTTCCAGATTTTAGGCGCGTTGAACCTGTTAAAAACTCAGGACCACAATCAACTTCAATTGGAAATTGCGCATGTTTAGAAATTTCTGCATCTTTATTACATGATATTGTACCGGTAGCTGCTCCAACTTGACGTGCATAATCTAAACCACCAATAACATAAGGTGTCCGTCCGCTTGCTGCGATCCCCACAACCATATCGTTTTCACTTAATTTCAACTCGTGTAAGTCATTGGCACCAAGTTCTGCTGAATCTTCAGCTCCTTCAACAGCCACAGTCATTGCTTTGTCTCCACCAGCAATAAGACCTACCACCATTTCTGGTTCAACACCAAAAGTCGGAACACATTCTGCGGCATCTAAGACGCCTAAGCGTCCTGAAGTACCAGCGCCCATATAAATTAGACGTCCTCCTTTTTTGAAGGCTGCAATCGTTGCTTCGACTACTTTTTCAATGCTGTCCAATTCTTTTTCAACTGCAAGGGCAACCTTTTGATCTTCTTGATTCATTTTTTGACAAGCTTCTTTAACAGACATTTCATCTAATCCAAAAGTTGCTTCATTACGGCGCTCTGTTGTTAGGTTTTCCAAATTAATCTTACTCATCTTCTTCCTCCATCTGTTCTAGTTTAAATTTCATGCCACCTTTAATGTGACGAACTAAATCTTTTTCTTCTGGCATAACTTCAGCCACTACATTAATCTTGTCATTGGCTGGTAGCTCTTGTTGACAAATCTGAATTTCACCTGCATAGCGCAAATACTTTTCATTGTCTACTGTTACACTACCCAATGTGCGGGGTACTGTATTTTTTGCTACAATGTGTGGAATTTCCCGAAATCTTGCGTCGGCGCTACGAATAACTGCTTGTGCTTCATCAAGTCGATTGGTATGTTCCCCTAAAATATAAGAAAAATATTCGGTTCCACAATCATGAACATGCAATAAAATTTCGTTGTTATTTATAAAACCTTCAAATTGTTTTTTTGTTCGCTCTTTTAGACCTCCGTCACCAATATAAATGAAATCAACCGCTGCTTCTTTTTGCCATAAAGCGCAAGCCAAAGGATGTCGGTAACGATCTTTTTCTAATGTAGGTAGCCCTTCATAAAGCGGGCCTCTTACATTATCATCTCCTGGTACAAATGCTTGAATTGTAAAACCATTAGCTTTTAGCCAGCGATTCTTTTCTAAAAACCATTCTTGTGCTAAGCCCGTTTCTGGACGCGGATAATAATTGTGCCAAGCTTCTAAATTAGAGAAATTAGCTTGTGCAGTTTTTAAATCATCAATATCTGCTTGTGTAACTGTACTAGCATTTAACGCTATCTTCAGTTGGTGACTAAAACTGGCGATTTGTTGATTGCTAATATGGTAATCCATACGTAAACCCGTCACACCAAACTCTGTCAGCTTAGCTACATTTTCCATTTGAAAACCAGCTTTAACCAACGCATTGCCCGAAATATCTACCATTAAATCTAGCTTCAATTCCTGACACCAACTCCCTAACTGGCATAGGCGCTCTTTATATTTTGTTGCATCATCTTCAGGAATATGCAAGGAAGTAAACACACCTTTGAATCCAGCTTGTGCCATTTGCGTAACATATTTTTTTTGCTGTTGGGACAGTGTCTCATTTAAAAAAATTGAAAAGCCAAACAATGAAATCCCTCCATCTTTTATGAAAAAACGATTAGTAATCGCTTACACTTTGGAGTATACAATATGATTTATTTTTTCGCAACCTTTTTTCGTTATTTTTATTATTTTTTTGAAATATAATTTCTTGAAGTTTGTAAAAATTTAATAAGAAAATTTCAAAGTCCCATCAAAAAGCATTCTGTGGTAAACTTACTTCTAGGAAAATTAACTTTGAGGTGAATAATCATGATTACGATGGATGACATCATTAGAGAAGGAAATCCCACTTTACGGGAAGTTGCCAAAGAAGTACCTATGCCCCCAACTACAGAAGAAAAAAAACTAGGGGAAGAAATGTTAGAGTTTCTAAAAAACAGCCAAGATCCCATTAAGGCAGAAGAAATGCATCTCCGTGGTGGCGTTGGATTAGCAGCACCACAATTAAATATTTCAAAACGCCTAATCGCAGTACACGTACCTAGTAACGATCCTGAAAATGATACACCTGTTATTAGTACGGTTATGTTCAATCCGAAAATCTTGAGTCATTCTGTCCAAGATGCTTGTTTAGGTGAAGGCGAGGGCTGTTTATCTGTTGATCGTGAAGTACCTGGCTATGTTGTTCGTCACGCTCGTGTTACTGTATCTTACTATGACGAAAACGGAGTTAAACATAAACGTCGTCTTAAAAACTACGAAGCAATTGTAGTGCAACATGAAATCGATCATCTGAATGGGGTTATGTTCTATGATCACATTAACGAAGAAAATCCATTCTCGCTAAAAGAAGGCGTATTGGTAATTGAGTAAAAAGTATTAATTAGGCAGTAAAAAAGCAGAGAAAGCTCTCGTAAGTAGCGTTTTCTCTGCTTTTTTACTGCCTGGATTTTTTTAATTATTCTTGATATAAAATTTTTGCTTGTGCTAAAGCAGCTTTAATAGCAACTAAGTCTTCATCTTTTTCATAAGCAATGGTGTGCAAATGAATCCCATTGGTTAGCGCTGAAAGTAAACTAACCTTTGATTGTTGGTATTTTTTCATAAATGCAGCGATATCTCCTGGTGTCTTTATTTGTAAGTTACCCGTTAATTCACCATAAATGTCATGTTCAACAATGACATCGACTATCTCGCCACCATTTTCCACAATCAGATTTAATTCTTCGTTTGTTTGATTTGCACCGTGCTGCACGGCAATCTTACTTAACTTGCCTTGCCGTTTTTCTTGCAGTAAATAGCCACGAGCAGTAGCTTTTATTTCCAATCCGGCAGCTCGCATTAAAGCGATATCCCCCACAATAATTTGGCGACTGACAGAAAATTGCTGGGCAAACTTTGTTGCACTAATTGGCTTTTGTGTCGTTTTTAACTGCTCCGCAATTTCTTCGCGCCGTTTTTTTCCTTCCATCTCATTAATCACCTTCTGTCAATTTTTTCTGTTGATAGTTACGCGAATGTTTCATAATATCGGCAAAAGTTGATGTAATCGTCTCCTTGTATTCTACCTTGTTGATTGTTTCGGCAACTTTTTGTAAAACAGCTTTTTCTCGTTTTGAATCCAAGACTGGTTGGTTCTGCTCTTTTTTGAAAGCAGCAATTTGACTAACTGCTGCCATTCGTTTTTCAAGCAGCTTCACCAACTCTTGATCAATGTGATTGATTTCTTTACGAGCTTTTTCCAATGGATTTTCTTCACTATCATCTACAAGCTCTTTAATCACCCGCGCTGGATTTCCAGCTACAACCACATTATCTGGATAAGATTTAGTGACCACACTACCTGCAGCTACTACTACATTATTTCCTAAAGTGATCCCTGGTAAAATAATTGCTCCTGCACCTAACCATGCATTATTACCAATTGTAATTGGTTTGCCACTTTCTAATCCACTATTGCGTTTAACAGGGTTTAAAGGATGCGTTGCCGTAAGAAGCTGGACGTTTGGCGCAATCATGCAATTGTCTCCAATTGTAATCGGACAGACATCTAATAAAACACAATTAAAGTTAGCATAAAAA
This sequence comes from Enterococcus saigonensis, assembly GCF_011397115.1. Classification (NCBI taxonomy): domain Bacteria; kingdom Bacillati; phylum Bacillota; class Bacilli; order Lactobacillales; family Enterococcaceae; genus Enterococcus; species Enterococcus saigonensis. The sequence continues at coordinate 2,281,485 of NZ_AP022822.1, forward strand.
TTTTTCCCTACCGAAATATTGTAGCCATAATCAAATTGAATAGTGGGTTCCATATAAATATTTCCTGCCACATGGCCAAACGTTTCTTTTAATAGCTGACTACGAATTGCTGCGTCTGCTTCGCTATTAATCAAATACATCTGTTCTCTGGCAAATTTACGTTCACTCACTAATTCAGGATCTTCTGAAAAATATAATTCACCTGCAATCATTTTTTCTTTTTCACTCGCCATGAATATCCTCCTAAATATTAATTTCATTAAACAAATCTTCTGCCGCACATTGTATCATGGTAAACGGTTCCTGAATAGCAAGAGCCGTTTGATTGATTGCCATAACTTTTGCTGCACTATCACGATAGTTCAGCAGTTGGTTAAATGGTGCTACTTGAAAACTAGTGCCGATAATTACTATTAAATCTGCAGCTTTAACTGCATGAATGGCCTGGTTAATTACATCCTCTTTAAATCCTTCGCCGTATAAGACAATATTTGGTCGTAAGTGTCCGCCACAATTTTCGTGGGTATCACGAATTAAATAGTTTTCCCACAGAACCTTTTGATGACATTTACAACAATAGACATCATATAAATTGCCATGAAAATTTACAACACGAGGCGTTTTCGCTTTATCATGTAGACCATCAATATTTTGGGAAACAACCCACACCGGCTTTTTTTCAGCTAAAGCTGCAATTTTTTGATGAATAATATTAGGCCTTGCTTGCGGATGATAGAGCTGTTTAACAAATCGATAAAATTTTTTTGGCTCCCGCACAAGACAATCGTGACTCAATAAATATTCTGGCTGGTCAATCCCCTGGTACACTCCTTTTAAAGAGCGATAATCTGGAATCCCCGACGGTGTCGAAACACCCGCACCCGTCAAAAAAGTAATTTTTTTTGCTGTATTAATCATTTGTACTGCATTTGCTATTGTTGTCATTTGTACCACCTCATCACCTATTATACGTTAGAAACACATTCTTAATAGATTAGTTCGCATCACAGAAGAATGTTTAAATAAAAAAGCTGGTTTCACCAAATCACTCTCAAAGAATCTTACTTCTTGCGTACACAAATGATAACCAACTTTTCTTATTTAATTACTAAACACGGGTAAAAACTAACTAGTCAATTGACTAGTTGCTATTACTACTTTACAAGTCTTTTCATTATGCATCATAAAAACCTAGAATCATAATGCCAATCATGATAGCAGCAATGACGAAATAGTGTTTGGCTTTTAATTTTTCCTTTAGAAAAATACGTCCTAAAATAACTGATACAATGGCATATGCTGAAATTAGTGGTGCAACAATAATTGCCTCTTTCGTTGAGACAGCACCGACATAAAAAAATTGTCCTAAGGTTTCAAAAATTGCTGCTAAACCTTTATCTTTTTCCTGTAAAACAAAGACAGGTTCTTTTTTCACCCATTCCAGATACCCCCATAAAATTAAGGCAACAATAAAAAAAGTTAATTCATAACTCATATTGGCTTGATCTTCAGGCATCAACTTACGATATTCCAAATAATAGCTATCAAGAAATGTGCCCATTCCGTCAATAATCATATATAAAATAGGAAACAAAATTGCAATTGCTCCCACACGATATTTTTTATCAATTTTAATTCCTTCGGCTTTAAGTTCTGCATCGTCTTGTTCCTTTTCAAAAATCGATAAGAGTAAAATGCCAATTAAGATTATAAAAATAGCCACAAACTGTAACCAACTGACACTATTACCCATAATTAAAAAACCTAATACCGCAGTCACAGCTCCAGAGGAATTACTAATAGGAGAAGAAATAGAAACTTCAATATAGCGTAAACCAAAATAGCCAATGGCCATTGACAAGATATACATCGCTGACACTGGTAAATACAATATCAAATTGTGCCAATCATACCGAATACCTTCATAAATGACATAATAAAATAGAACGTGAAGACCCATAACGATCCCTACCATAATAGTAGTCTTCATCGCACTATGACTATCATTGGGATCATTCCCTTTCTTATAAAAAAGATCCGCCGTCCCCCAAGCCAAGATAGTTATTAGCGCTGCTACAAACCACATACTATTCCCTCCCTATTCTGATAACTCTGTCTTTTTAAAAGTAGCCTAAACGCGATTAATCGTCAATTAATGTCTTTATTAATCATCTTTGTATTTTGCCAAAATCGGCAGGATAAATGAAAATGAATTCAATCCATGACAGCACCATGTAAACGTGATACAATACATTGGGAAAAACGTAACAAGTAAGTTGCGTTTATGTAAAAGCGAGGTGAATCCATTGGTACCATTCATTATTTATTGGGGCGTAATCTTAGTTTGTGTTGCATGGGCGGCGTTAAGCATTTTCTTTTCTATTTTTTATTTGGCCCGCAAAGAAAACGGCAATTTATGGGCATTTGCTTTCTTTAACGTCCTTGCTGCCATTGTACAAGCAATCGTCTTGGCAATTTATCGCACATGGGGTTGGGGCATCACTCAATACTCAAGCTTGATTTACATTATCATCGGCGTATTACTTGTCTTAACCGTTATCCAAGCTATTTTAGGTCGCGAACCCAAAGAAAGTATCGCTTAATTTAATAAAAAAAATGCTGCTTTTGAATAGATAAACATGAATTAACATCTTGTTTATAGCTATTCTTAAAAGCAGTATTTTTTGTATGATTCGTATACTTTATACATAGATTTTCATGAATCTTTGCTGAAATAAATCTAAAAAAAAACATTGCTAAAAACTAACAAGCCCTTCTATTATCCCAGACAATTCCTATTGAATTGCTATTATAGCGGGGTGTCCGCAAAAATTAAAGAGACTTCATCAAAATGAAAATACTGCATAATATTTCATTTTAATGTAAAAAAGTTTGACAGCCTTATTAAATTGACGTAAAATTCTCTTGTACTATCAACTGAATACGAGATACCTCCGTCACCGAGGTAGAGGTCGCATCATTCATTAATCCTGTCGAGTAAGCAAATACTAAGAAGCAGGCCTAGGGTATGATGCCGAAATGAATCGTGTGTTTGCTCACCGATTTGTTGGGACGTGCGGGAAAAACCCGGCGGACTGTCTTAGCTGTTAGCTAAGTTGCGCTATGTTTTGTGAGAGGTTTGTCGACGAATTATGCTCTTTGTCAACAGCCGATTTCTTTTCATACGAACTGATTTCGGCTGTTTTTATTTTCGCTGGCGACAGCTCCATCCATTTCTCTCGTGTCTTAAGTGGTCCCACTTAATTCGTTGGTATTGTCAAATACTTTTTAAGGAGCAGAACATGAACAAAAAAATCTCAGTAACTGCACTACTTACCATTATTTTCAGTTTTTTCACTGTCGCTTTTACCGCGACACCAGCTTTAGCTGACAGTAAAACGCCAGCTGATACTTTACGTGTCGGCATGGAAGCAGGTTATGCCCCCTTTAACTGGACACAAACCACCGATGCAAATGGTGCTGTCCCAATTCAAGGTGAAAGCCAAGCTTGGGCAGGCGGCTATGATGTTCAAATTGCAAAAAAAGTTGCCGCAGGATTAGGTAAGAAATTAGTAATTGTTAAAACTTCTTGGGATGGACTTCCAGTTGCTTTACAATCTGGTAAAATTGATGCCGTTATTGCTGGCATGTCCCCTACTGCCGAACGTAAAAAAGAAATCGACTTTACCAATCCTTATTATGAATCACATCTCGTTATTGTCACTCGAAAAGATAGTAAATATGCAAAAGCAAAAGACTTAGCTGACTTTAAAGGAGCTAAACTTACAGCTCAATTAAATACATTTCACTATACAGTCATTAATCAAATTCCCGGTGTTCAAAAAGAACAAGCCCAAAAAGATTTTTCAGCTATGCGCGCAGCACTTTCTTCTGGTGTCATTGATGGCTATGTTTCTGAACGCCCAGAAGGTGTAACAGCTACTTCAGTGGATAAAAATTATGCCATGGTGGAATTTGACAAAGATAAAGGTTTCAAAACCAATCCAGAAGATGTCCAAGTTGCTGTCGGGATGCGTAAAGGTGATCCTGATGTAGTGAAGGTTAATGAAATTTTAGCGGGTATTTCTGAAGACGAACGCACAAAATTAATGGATACTGCCATTAAAGAACAACCTGCTGCAAATGAAACAAGCGATGATAAAGAAGCAGAATCAGGCTTTTTCCATGATATAAAAACAATTTGGGGTCAATATGGCGGTCTATTTTTACGCGGGGCGGGCTTAACTTTATTGATTGCCATTGTCAGCACGATTTTAGGAACGAGTCTTGGTTTATTAATCGGCGTTGTTCGTTCATTGCCACAGGCTGAAAACAAAGCTGTATTCATCTTCCAAAAATTCTTCAATTGGTTACTTTCTGTTTATATTGAAGTTTTCCGTGGTACACCAATGATGGTTCAAGCAATGGTCATTTACTACGGTTTAGCACAAGTTTTCCAAATTGATTTAAATCGGACGTTAGCTGCTTTCATCATTGTTTCTATTAACACAGGAGCTTATATGTCTGAAATTGTTCGTGGTGGTATTTTTGCAGTTGATCCTGGTCAATTTGAAGCCGCCCAAGCAATTGGAATGACCCATGGACAAACGATGACAAAAGTTGTATTGCCGCAAGTAATCCGAAACATTTTACCAGCTACTGGTAATGAATTTGTCATTAATATTAAAGATACAGCTGTGTTGAGTGTCATCTCCGTTGCAGACTTATTCTTCCAAGGAACATCAGCTGCTGGAACTAATTACAAGTTCTTCCCAGTCTTTACGATTGTCGGTATTATGTATTTGATTATGACCTACAGTGTTTCTCGCATTTTACGTTTTATTGAAAAACAAATGGATGGTCCACAATCTTACATCAAAGCTGACGAAGCTGAATTAGAATCAGAGGAACAATAGGCATAGGCTTAGGAGGAAAGAACATGGCAGAAAAAATTATTAATATTCAGCATCTGAAAAAAAGCTTTGGGGAAAATGAGGTTTTAAAAGACATCGATTTTTCTGTAGCCAAAGGAGAAGTTGTTTCTATTATTGGTTCATCTGGTTCAGGTAAGTCAACTTTACTACGCTGCATCAATTTGCTAGAAAAACCGACCAGCGGTGAAATTTATTATAAAGGGGAAAATGTTTTATCCCCTGGCTATAGCTTAACAAAATATCGTACCCATCTAGGCATGGTTTTCCAATCATTTAACCTGTTCAATAACATGAATGTTTTGGAAAATTGTATGACTGGACAAACAACCGTATTAAAACGAAACCGGTCTGAAGCAAAAAAAGTGGCTTTAGCAAACTTGGAAAAAGTTGGCATGGACCGCTACATTGATGCTAAACCCGCTCAATTATCCGGAGGGCAAAAACAACGGGTAGCGATTGCGCGTGCATTATCAATGAATCCTGACGTTATGTTGTTTGATGAACCAACTTCTGCATTGGATCCGGAGATGGTGGGAGAAGTTTTAAAAACCATGAAAGCTTTGGCTCATACCGGTCTGACTATGGTTGTTGTCACACACGAAATGGATTTCGCCCGTGAGGTATCTGATCGTGTTATCTTCATGGACAAAGGTGTTATTGCCGAACAAGGTTCACCAGAAGACATCTTTGGTAATCCGAAAGAAGAACGAACTAAAAAATTCTTACATCGCGTTTTAAATGATAAAAAAGATTAATTAATACTTCCGGTCGTATTTTATTGGGTTTTAACCCACTAATATGACCGGTATTTTTGTTAACAAAACAAATAACATCTTAAAACGCAGACACATTGGGGTGCATTTTAAAAAGTTACATTTCTACTAAAAACCATCATTGAAATTTTCTGAAAATTACCCTAAAATGGAGAAGATACTTTCAGATATTTAAAAACTCACGTGAGTGTACAACTCACTACAAAGGATGAATGATTCATGGAACCACAAGAATTAAATCGTAGTTTAAAAAATCGCCACGTCCAATTAATCTCAATCGGGGGGGCAATTGGAACGGGACTTTTTTTAGGTGCTGGCAAGTCAATCCAATTAGCGGGCCCTTCCATTTTGCTGGCTTATCTCATCACCGGATGTATTTGTTTTTTGATTATGCGTTCTTTAGGAGAATTACTTTTATCCAATACAGATAAACATTCTTTTTTAGATTTTATCGCAGAATATTTAGGAAAAAAATGGGCCTTTTTAACCGGTTGGACTTATTGGTTTTGTTGGATTTCAATTGCAATGGCAGATTTAACCGCCACTGGACTTTATGTACGATATTGGTTTCCGCAAATTCCCCAGTGGCTACCAGAAATTATTGCCCTAGTTTTGCTTGTCACCTTAAACATGATTGCTGTTTCATTATTTGGTGAATTAGAATTTTGGTTTGCTTTAATTAAAGTTGTAGCAATTATTGCGCTTATTATTGTTGGAGCTTATATGATTACCACGCATTATCAAACAGGTGCTGGTGCTGTTAAAGTAAGTAATGTCTGGAATCACGGCGGCTGGTTTCCAAAAGGTATATCTGGCTTTGTTCTCTCTTTTCAAATGGTGACTTTTGCTTTTGCTGGAATCGAATTAGTCGGACTTGTAGCTGGTGAAACAAAGAATCCAAAAAAAGTTTTACCAAAAGCAATTAATAATATTCCGCTGCGTATCATTTTATTTTATCTGGGTGCATTATTTGTCATTATGGCTATCTATCCTTGGAATAGTCTAAATTCTAGTGAAAGTCCTTTCGTTGAAGTCTTTTCTGATATTGGTATTACCGCTGCGGCCACAGTCATTAACGTCGTGGTCTTATCGGCAGCAGCATCTGCTTGTAACAGTGCTATTTACAGCACAGGACGTATGTTACGTTCACTTGCCCAAGAAGGTAGTGCACCAAAGTCTTTTGAAAAACTGACCAAACATCAAGTACCCGGTAATGCAATTTTCTTTTCTGCATTGGTCGTTTTTATCGCTGTAATTTTGAATTATTTGATGCCAAGTGAAGTCTTTACCATTGTTACAAGTGTTGCGACAACGTGTTTCTTATTTATTTGGGGCATCTTAGTTTATACACATATGAAATATCGTAAAAGTATTTTAGGAAAACAAAGTCACAGTTTCAAAATGCCATTTTATCCTTACAGTAATGTTTTGATTTTTGCTTTTCTGTTGTTTGTAGCTGTTGTTTTACTTTTATCCAAAGAAACACGCGTGCCAGCGCTAGTAACCCCTGTATGGTTTATTATCTTATGGTTAATCTATCATTTCAAATTCGAACGCAAATAAGTCCATTTGCATATGTAGGATTTCAAACAAAAAAAGCGTTGGTACTAAGAAAGTTTAGCTTTCATTATACCAACGCTTTTTTATACACTACACCTTTAATCGAGCTTGTATCTTGGCCGCTGTTTCATAAGACGGAATCCAAATCGCCGAAACAATAAAACGCCCAAACAGCCCAATAGTAGGATGCCAGAATACCGCTACAATTAATAGCAAATTAATAACCATGGATAACCCACTGCGATGATCATGACGGAGTAGCTGCGTGCCATGGGTAGGATTTTCATTTGCCTTTAGAACTTGTTTGGTCAAAATACCAAAAGAAAAACTCCACATCGTGTACACCACAACATAGGCCAAAGCCGGCCAAAACATCCCCGGATTGCTACCAACCCACTGCGTTACAGCAGGACACAAAGTTAGCCAAAACAGCCAAAAAATATTGGCCCAAATCACTTGATCATCCACTTTTTCTGTCATCTTCATCACACGGTGGTGTGTTACCCAAATAACCGCAACAAAGATAAAACTGATGGTATAGGCAATTAAAACATCTCGCATTGCCAACAACGATGTTAATGTTGGTTCTTTGGGGAATCGAATTTCCAACACTAAAATGGTGATGACAATTGCTACAACACCATCAGTAAAAGCCGTTAATCGTCCTTTTGTCACATATTTCACCTCGCCTTATTTTAGCACACCTGCCGTTTTGAGCCATTATAAACCTTTTTATCCCTTTCACCATCTGTTTATATTTAAACTTTCAGAAAACTCTTGAAAATCAATCTTTTTTCTGTTATTTTTGTAACACTTATAAACTGATACATAGTTTATCTACTTACTTTTTTATACGAGTAAAGATTTTATTTATCAGAGTATTTGGCCATTATTTTTAGAAGACAAGATTTTGAGGTGGGAGAATGGAAAAGAAACTACAATTTAAAGATTATTTGTTTGTTGGATCAATGTTATTCGGTTTATTCTTTGGCGCTGGAAATTTGATTTTCCCAGTGCACATGGGACAATTAGCTGGTGGTAATGTTTTTAGTGCTAATTTAGGTTTTTTAGTTACAGGTATTGGCCTACCCTTTTTAGGTGTCTTGGCGATTGGCTTATCGCGTAGTAGTGGATTATATGATTTGGCTTGTCGCATCAATAAAACCTATGCAAAAATTTTTACTATTTTATTGTATTTAGTTATTGGACCATTTTTTGCTTTGCCGCGTTTAGCGACAACTTCTTTTGAAATTGGCTTAGCTCCTTTTTTAGCGAAAGAACAAATTACACTAGCATTAGCAGGTTTCAGTATTTTATTTTTTGTAGCGGCGTGGGCTTTGTCGCGTAAACCAACAAAACTACTAAATTACGTTGGTAAATTTCTAAATCCATTATTTTTGTTACTATTGGGTATTTTAATTTTATTAGCTTTTCTAAATCCAATAGGTGCAATTGGGGCTGCCCCCATACACGCAGACTATACAAACCATGCCTTTTTAACTGGTTTTACAGAAGGATACAATACGTTGGATGCTTTGGCTTCCTTGGCTTTTGGAATTATTATTGTTACTACGTTAAAAGATATGGGAGTAAAAAAACCAAGTACTATTGCCATTGACACAGTCAAATCTGGCTTTGTCAGCATCCTTTTAATGGGAATTATTTATACTTTACTGGCTTTAATGGGAACCATGAGCTTAGGCAAATTTGCAATTTCTGCAAATGGAGGCATTGCCTTGGCTGAAATCGCTCGCCACTACCTTGGAACTGGCGGTAGCATTTTGCTAGCTTTTATTGTCATCATTGCCTGTTTAAAAACCGCAATTGGTTTAATCACTGCTTTTTCAGAAACATTTGTTACCCTGTTTCCACAACAAAAATATACTACCTTTGTCACTGGTGCCAGTCTATTGGCCTGTTTATTTGCCAATATTGGTCTAACAAAGATTATTGAATTTTCAACACCTGTGTTGATGTTCACTTATCCTTTGGCTATTACTTTAATTTTATTAGCTTTACTTGGCCCTTTATTTAAACAAAGAGCTAGTGTTTATCGCCTCACAACTTATTTTACTTTATTTGCTGCTGTCATTGACGGCTTGAATGCTGCACCAGCAATTTTGAAAAACTTAGCACCTGTTCAAAGTCTATTACATTTTGCAGCAGCTTACCTTCCGTTTTTCAAACTAGGAATGGGTTGGATTTTACCCGCTGTCATTGGTTTTAGTGCCGGCTTAATTTGGACTGTAATCAAAAAAACACCTGTGAAAAACACTTAGCAATTTCTTTAAATCACAAAATATAAAATAAACGAGCAAAAGCGCCTGTCTTCTTTAGAGAAGCAGGCGCTTTTGCATGTGCTTATAACTGACAGTCTGACAAAAAAACGATACAATGAAAAAAAGGAGTCAAAATATGGAGGGATATTTATGGTATATGAAGAGCTGATGATGGATTCATCAACCTTATTGAAATTTAAACTGTTCCGCAAAATGATGTTTATCGGACGTCAGAATTATCCAATTGCAGAGCTGGCTCAAGAAATGGATTTAAACTACCAGCAAACTGTCATTGATCTAACGGAAATTGATAAAGATATTCACAAGATTCACCCTGAGCACGAAAGCTTCTTGATTGGAGCTGGCAAAATTAATTGTTTAAACCTAACTGCTACTATCGATGAGTATCGCTATTACTTACTGCAAGGTTCTGTACCATTTCAATTTATCTTATATTTTATGAATGAAAAAAATCCAACAATCGAGGATTTTTGCGACCGTTACTTCTCAAGCCGCTCGACTGTATCGCGTAAAATTGAGAAGTTAAAAAAATTCTTGAAGGCTTTTAATCTACGCTTTACATACACCGAAGCTGGCATGGTAGGTGATGAACGTCTTGTACGTTTAGCGCTATTCAATTTAATTTGGCTGGGTTCTCGGGGTATTGCTTGGCCTTTTAGTGTATCTGAAGAAAAAGCTGAAGAACTTGTGGCAGCCTTTGGGGAATACTTCCCATTATCTCGGACTTATTTAGGTCGGTGGGAATTGAAATACTTTGCTGCAATCTTCTTACTACGAATTGAAAAAGGTAATTTTGTTAAATATGATAAAGCTTATGACTGCCTAATGAAAAACAATGATTATTACGATTTCTCTCGTTTAAATCCTTTGGTGGATAATCAATTGACATCACGCCAAAATAAGGCAGAATCAAGCTTTATATTCTTCTTAGCACATTTTATTCCATTTTATACGCTAGAAGATGACCCAACGTTAACCCAAACGATTAAGGACTTTAGCGAAAAGCCAAATCCAGTCTATAGCTTAGTAACAAAATTCCTAGACTTTGCTAAGACAGACTTGTTTTCAAACAACCCTACAGTTTTGGACCAACCAATGGTATTAGGAAACCTATTAAACATTACGTTTGGTTACTATGTCATTAAGTATCGTTTCCCAACTATTCAACGACTATTGGGACCAAAACAAGTTTTTGAATCACCAATTCGAGAAATGCAAGCCAAAATTCAGACTTTCTTTGCACAGATAAGTGAAGAAAATCCTTATAATAGTTTTGTGAATAATGCGACGATTAGTAGTCTAGTTAATGGCTTTACCCAAGTCTTAATGCCACTTTACGATACCACTGCACGCGCCAATAAAGTGGAAGTAGGGGTCGCTTTGGAGCACAATTACTTATTAGTTAAAAGCGTTTATCAGTTTATGTCTGACTTACAATTTGTTAATGCCGAAACATACAATAGTCAAAAACGAGATCAGTATGACTTGATTATCAGCTCTTCTTTATTAGTAAAAAATCAATACCCTGAATTAAATGTCTTCTTATGGGAACATGGTTTAGATGATGAACAATATATTATCTTGTATAAACGCCTACGTAAAATCTTTAATGAAAAAAATAAATAGACGTAAAAGCAAGGAGGAGATGTAATGCGTTTTAAAGGTGGTCGACAGAGTAAAAACGTCGAAGATCGCAGAAGTAATTCCAGTGGCCTATCTGGAGGCGTCGTTGGTGGTGGCGGTATTGGCCTACTTTTAATCGTCTTATTTTCTTTATTCTTTTCCGGTGGTAATATCGATTTAGGGTCGCTTTTAGGAACTGATACAAGCCCAATTACGGCACAACAACCCACAGGAACAGATGATCAAAAAGAATTTGCAAGCGTAGTTTTTGGGCATTTAGAAGATTACTGGAATTCAGAATTCCAAAAAAAGGAATACGCTACTTATCAACAAGATTATCAAAATCCAACATTGGTTTTATATAGTGGAAGTGTGCGCTCTGCTTGTGGTCAAGCCTCTTCAGCTATTGGTCCCTTTTATTGCCCAGGAGATCAGAAAGTATATCTAGACTTAAGTTTTCAAGAAGAATTATCCCAACGTTTTGGTGCAACGGGTGATTTTGCTATGGCATATGTTATTGCCCATGAAGTTGGTCATCACGTCCAATACGAGCTTGGAACTTCTGAACAAATGGAGCGTCTTCGCAGTCGTCTTTCTGACAAACAATACAACCGCTACAGTGTCGCCTTAGAATTACAAGCCGATTACTTTGCTGGGTGCTTTGCTCGTTACTTAGAGAATAAAACTTATCAAGGACAACCTATTTTAGAAGTTGGGGACATCGATGAAGCTCTTAATGCAGCCAATCAAATTGGTGATGATACCCTGCAACAAGAAGCGCAGGGCTATGTCGTCCCAGACAGTTTCACTCATGGTACTTCTGAGCAACGCATGGATTGGTTTAAACGCGGTTATCAGTATGGTGATTTAAAACATGGGGATACATTTCGTGCTTATAATCTGAGTTTGTAATTTCTTATAAATTTTTTACTTAGCTTAATACTTTTTTAAAGATATTTACCAACTTATGCGCCTCTGGTTCACAAAAAATTCATAAATACTTTGTAGTATATAAATGTACCAACAAACAACCCTAACTAACACTTTTTCATTTTTAACTCCTTGCCCGTCGCCTCCCTAGCGACGGGCTCTTTTTTATTTATTGTCAATTTTTTGCAAATAAAAAACCACGCAAGCCATCGTTGCGTAGCTGGTTATCGGTGTATCTTGCGCCACTATTCTTAACGGGTAATACTCGTTCTTTGACCTTCTTTATCTAAAATGCTAACTTTACGAATTGACTCTAATGGAATCATTCGCATTTGTTGTTCATTGTTACGCGGTTTAATCACCAAATGGTTGGGATTTAATTGTTTGTTTAAAATCCAACCATAAACGGTTTCATACTTGACACTATTTTTGGCTAGATCCAATTGTAAAACCACTAAACTTTCCTTTTCAGCCGCCAAAACTAACGTTTCCGCCATCTCCACAGAAATCTTCAGCTGTAATTCTTCGTCCATGCTGTCGCTTAAAAATCCTTTTAATAAGGCATTCGAGGTATTGGCCACGAAATTGCCGAATTTTTTTACATTCATTTTTTCTTTCATTCCTGCCACCCCTTTACGATAAGTAAGCATATTTTATCAAATTGCAGTAAAAAGACAAGTTCTTTTGACGAGCTACCCTTTAGTCATCATTTCAAACCATGGTGCTAATCCCATTCTCACTAGCTTTTCTGTTTCATTAAAATCCCCTGTATAGTAAGGATCCGGAATAAAAAGATCTTCTTTGCCAGGTACAATTGACATAAACGAAGCAACTTTGGCTGTTCTATCTTTAGGTGCAATAGCTAAAATATCTGCTATATTCTCTTTGTCCATTCCCACAATGTAATCAAAATAGTAAAAATCATTACTTTCTAATTGACGAGAAAACATCTGAGAAAAATCAACACCCGCTTTTTTCAAAATCTTTTGTGTACCTGGATGAGGTGGATTTCCCACTTCCCAACGACTAGTTGCAGCAGAATCAACTTCAATGGTACTATTTCTTGTATCCGCATATTGTCGAAAGAGTCCTTCTGCCATTGGAGAGCGACAAATATTCCCTAAGCAAACAAATAAAATACGCGCCATCTCTTTTCCTCCTATTGCTCATCTTGTTGGTATAGACGATATGAATAAAGCTCTACATCTTTTGCCAGCCGAAACATTTGTGTCGCAATTTCTAAAGGAGATTCTGGATAATCTGCTTCAATCCAAGCTAGTAAGACACCGCTACAACCATAGGCAAAAAAATGACCATAAAAATCTTTATCTGACTCTGATAAATAGTTTTCGGTATCAAATTCTTCAAATAGTTTGCGAAAAAGACGACCGACTATTTGGGAAAACGCACGAATTAGAATTTCCTTACGATCTGCTACGGTTTTTCGGTAGAAGTCACCTCGTTGATAAATTGCGCGCAACATCTGCAAAACCTGTTCTTCCCAATTATCTAAAGACAATTCGTCACTCGTTAAAAAGTTTAAGGCCTCACTATAATAGATAAATCGCAATAGCTCATCTTTATCGGCAAAATGATAATAAAAAGTTTGGCGATTAATCTGTGCATGACGGGCAATTGTTTGCACGCTGATTTTATTATAATCCATTGTTTTTACCAGCTCGATTAATGCCGTCGCAATTTTTACTTTTGTCTGATTAACAGCCATGCCAACACACTCCATTATTCATAAGGGTAACCAAAATGTTCATAAGCCAAACTAGTAGCGATTCGTCCCCGGGGTGTCCGTTTTAAAAATCCTTTTTGAATTAAAAAAGGTTCATACATATCTTCTACTGTTTCGGTCTCTTCCCCAATATTTACAGCTAAGGTACTTAACCCAACTGGGCCGCCGCCATATAATTCAATCATAGTCTTAATTAACTTTTGATCCACATAATCTAATCCTGCTTCATCTACTTGCAGCAATCGTAATGCACGTGCTGCGATTTTATCATCAATAATTCCATCTGCTTCTACTTGGGCAAAGTCCCGTACGCGCTTTAATAGACGATTCGCAATTCGTGGTGTGCCCCGAGATCGGCGGGCAATCTCATGGGCGCCCGTTGCCACAATATCCGTGGCAAAAATATCAGCTGAACGCACGACAATTTCTTTTAAATCTGTTTCTTTGTAATATTCCAAATGACTAATAATGCCAAAACGATCCCGTAATGGTGCTGAAAGCATCCCCGCCCGTGTCGTAGCTCCCACTAATGTAAATGGCGGGAGGGGAAAATGAACAGGATGAGCAGTTGGACCTTGGCCTACCATAATATCGACATAAAAATCTTCCATTGCCGAATATAACATTTCTTCTGCTACCCGTGGCAAGCGATGAATTTCATCAATAAATAAAACATCTCCTGGCTCTAGTTCATTTAAAATTGCAACAAGATCTCCCGGCTTTTCAATCGCCGGACCACTAGTAGTACGAATATTAACTGCCATTTCATTGGCGATCACCATCGCCATAGTTGTCTTACCAAGTCCTGGTGGTCCATATAATAAAACATGATCCAAAGACTCTTCTCGATTTTTAGCAGCCGCAATATAAATTGCTAATTCATGTTTTACTTTATCTTGCCCAATATATTGTGATAAAAATTGTGGCCGTAATGATTTTTCTAACAATTGCTCGGCTGTCTCTTTTTCTGGTGAGACCAATCTTTCTTCTGTCACAGATTCCCCTCCTCTCTATTTTTTCATTACAAGTTTTAATGCCGCACGTAAATATTCATCTGTCGTTTGCATTTCTTCATTTGTCAAAGTTTTTTCAACTTTTTTGACTTCTTTGGCATTATAACCTAAAGCCGTCAAAGCTTCCATTGCTTCTGTGAGGGCGACTTTTCCATTTACAGAAGGTAAAAGTTCCAGATTCATTTGTGGGTCATATAAATCACCCAATTTTCCTTTTAAATCCAGGATCATTTGTTGGGCAGTTTTTTTGCCCACACCAGGAAATTTAGTCAGATACGTGACATCCCCTGACTCGATTGCATTAATCATACCGGTATGTTCTTCCCCGGCCATAATAGCCAATGCGGATTTTGGACCAATTCCTGAAACACTGATTAAACGTAAAAACAGCTGTTTTTCAGCTAATTTTTTAAAACCATATAAAACATGGGCGTCTTCTCTGATTACTTGTTGCACATATACTTTTGTTTCTTCATTCTCATGAAAGCGATAGGGATTTCCAACCGCAATCTGATAACCAACGCCTTGATTTTCTAACACGATATAAGCTGGGGTGATCCCTGTAACTTTGCCGATTAAATACTCGTACATTTTTTTGTCCTTCCTGTACATACGTTCCCCTTATTGTAGCATAGTTTGGAACAGGACAAAAGCTGACTATTTTACTAAGGGCAAATATTCCTTGTATCCGGCTGCTTCCATTTCCGCTTTGGGAATAAATTTTAGCGCAGCTGAATTAATGCAATAACGCAAGCCACCCATCTCTTTTGGTCCGTCATTAAAAACATGGCCTAAGTGTGAATTAGCATCTTTACTTCTTACTTCCACTCGATGCATTCCGTGGGAGAAATCTGCTTTTTCCTTAACTCCGCGTTTTTCAATTGGTTTTGAAAAAGCAGGCCAACCACAACCAGCATCAAATTTATCCGTAGAAGCAAAAAGCGCTTCACCACTAACAACATCAACATAAATTCCCTTTTCATAAAAATCATCATATTTCCCTGTAAAGGGACGTTCCGTAGCATTTTCTTGTGTCACTGCATATTCTTCTGGTGTTAATTTCTTTTTCAATTCTTCTTTATCCATAAAGCTCACCTCTTAAGGAAATAGTACGCCCATCTATTTAAAATCAGAAATTATTTGCTTACAAAATACGCAGCAAAGAATGGCTTGCAAAATTAGTTTGGTTTTTGCACTTTACACCATTTTTTACTGCGCATTTTTTAATTTATTTTTTTTAGCATTTGATTGACCACACCCACAGGAAACCCAACGATGCTATAATAATCGCCATCAACTTTTTTTACAAACAGGCTTGCTTGACCTTGAATACCATACGCGCCAGCCTTATCGGCATATTCTCCTGTATCAAGATACCGATTAATTTCTTCATCGCTTAATTCAAAAAATAAAACTTTAGCAGGCACCAACTCTTGCAAGACTTGATGATCTTTACGCATCACGACCGCTGTATAAACATGATGCATCCCCCCACTCATGTTTTTTAACATTTCAAAAGCTTCGGTTCGTGACCGTGGCTTACCCAAAATTTTGCCATGATTGACTACAATTGTGTCACTGGCAATTACCAAATCATTGGGATGCTTAGCTGCAACGACCTTTGCCTTTTCTTTAGCCATGTGAACCACATATTCTTCGGGTAAGTCCGTTTGTTTCACTGTCTCGTCAATATCTGCCGGTTCGACCTTAAAATCTGCTACCAAGCGTGCTAACAATTCTTTTCGTCTTGGTGATTGTGATGCTAAAATAATAGCCAAAAAAATTCCTCCCTTAGTGCCTTTTATCCTAATTTTCCTTCATAACTAGTGAAACTTTACTTGTAATGCCACTTGCCAAGTGTAAAACTACTCTTTCATACTTTCAACTGATACGTATTCATAAAAAGTGCCTCATCTACTTCGTATTAAAAAATAGTTCCCAGAAAAAAACTGGCAAAAGAATAAATCTCTTGCCAGTTTTTCTTTAATCTTCTCCAATACCAGCTACTGTTAAATCTTGAATGCTAGCAGCAGCTTGATTGGCGGTTACGTTAGCTTTGAAGGTGACTTTGTCACCTTCTTTAATGAAAATAGAATAAGGACTGTTGTTAGAATTCACACTGTACACCGTTTTATCATCTTTTAATAAAAAGGATATAACGGTATTACTACCATTTGCCAATACAACAACTCGTTCAACGATGCCGCTTTTTTCTGCTAGAGAAGCTGCATCTGTACTGCTGTTATTGCTACCTTTAGTTGCCAATTCAATACGATAAGCATCTAAAGCACTTTGCGCATTTTCAGCATCGACAACAATATCGTTATCCACAGCATTAATATAGACATATTTTTTGAAAATTCCTTTTGTATCCATTAAAGAAACAATCCACGTCGGAACCCCATCAATATTATAAAGAACCGGCATTTCCGCATCCCATTTCTTTTCTGGATAAATTTTTGAAGCTATAGAAATTGCACCATCACTATCCATAATACCAACTTCTAAATCACGATAATACGTCAATTGTCCACTGCGAGCATCAAGTAAAGAATAACCTAACGCAGAATCTTGGTCTTCATCGCCACTTGTAAAGTCGGTGAAATAATTTAACTGTCCTTTGCTACTAAGCATTGGTGTAATTTGTCCGCCTGCGTAAATTCCATTATCTGTAGGAACTTTGACATCTTTTTTTGCTCCGAAAATAAACTGGTTCCACCAACCTTGTCCATAGCGTCCGAAAAATTCGTTCATACTATTAGCCGCCGCTGAAGTAATAGGAGCATCCACGAAAGCAGGTGCTTTTTTACTGTCATATAGTTTAACTTCTCCTGTTTGAGCATTCAGGACTGCTGTTTTGAAATTATCATAATGCATTAACCCAGTTACACCGTATTCTTTGTATAGCGTTTGAACATAGTAAGGAATTCCCTTATCATCAATTTCCAAATTAATTTTGCCATAGGAAGCATATCCCGGAAATGCAGCGTAAATTTTTCGACCAGCATCTTGGTTAAAAAAAGCCGAAGGAGTATATGTCAAAGACTCTTTGACAAATTCTGGCTGTGCATTTATATCCGTCGCACTAATTTTAAAATAACCCGGAATTTCTCCGAGCTTAAGCCATTTAAAAAAGCCGTTATATTCTACAGTAGCTACATAAACATATTCTCCATTAATTGTTTGAGCCGTAATACCGTCTAAAGTAAACATATTGGAGTTTGGAATGACAGAGAATTTTTGCAGCATTTTCCGCTTTGCCATATCCGGTGCAATTGCGATCGGTGTCTCTTTAGTGGAAGTTAACACCTCTGCCTTTTCTTCGGTTTTAGCATGAATAGAAGAATACACTTCATCAATAGAAGTAATGGCACTAATCTTAGAGACTACAAATAAAAGCACCATCAAAACTACTACACTACCAAATAATTTTCCTAATCGTACCGGTGCTACTTTTTTATCAAAAGAAGCACCTACTCGTTTCCCCGACACATTTAATGTTTTCTGTCGTATTTTACTTCCGGCTTTTAGAAGGGTTAGATACCCCCCAGCTAACAAAATTGCAGCAAATGCTCCCCACAAGTTGTACCACAAAAGTGAACTCAAGTTTTTACTGGGCAGTCCAACATATAAAAAAATACCCATGAAAAGTAATTCAAAAATAGTTAGCCCAACTAATCCTTTTTTGGAAATTTCTTTTTCCATAATTGCAATTAAAACATTGACAGCAATAATACCAATACCAAACAACACTGTTAAAACAATAAAATCAACAATCATTTGCAACACTCTTTCTTTAATAAGACTTTTATTTATTATGCCAGAAAAAAATGGAAAAAGCTTCATCCTTAAGTGGTATTTTTAAAAGAGATGTTTGGGGTCAACAGCTTTTTTAAAAGGTTAAAAAAATAGCACGAAAACTACCCATGCAATCTTCGTGCTACCTTTCAAAAGTTAAATTTTAATCTTCCAATTCACGCATAGGTGATCGGTGTGGATCTTGAATACGCTTAAACATTTTTTCCATATCGCTATTATTGAAATGAATTAAAACCGGGCGACCATGTGGACAGTTAAATGGGTTTTCGCATAAAGACAAATCTTGCAACAATACACGAGCTTGCAACTCATTGAGATGATGATTGGCTTTGATGGATCGCTTGCAGCTCATCATAATTGCAGTTGCTTCTCGGAATTTTTTGACACTAACATTTCCTGTCGTCAGTAACATATCGATCATTTCACGCGTAATACTTTCTTCTTGACCAGCAGGATACCACGTGGGATGTGCGCGAATAATGAAACTATTTGCGCCAAAATCTTCTAATTGAATACCGACATCCAAAAGCATTTCCTTTTTCTCACGCAATTTTATCGCATCACTATTAGGATAATCCAAAACAATCGGAACTAGCAATTCTTGTAAATTACTTCCTACATCTCCAATTTTTTCCCGAAAATATTCGTATTTAATCCGTTCTTGCGCCGCGTGTTGATCAATAATATACAGTCCTTCACTACTTTGGGCAAAAAGATACGTTCCATGCATCTGTCCAAAATATTCCAATTGTGGAAAACGTTCTACTGGTTTTTCAGCCTCTAACGCTAAAATTGCTTTGTTTAAGGCCTGATTACTTTTAGAATCCTGTAGATTAAATTCAGGATGATCCAACTCGCTTTGTGTTTCTGCTGCTATTTCTGTCGGCGTTAAGTTCTCTGATTCTTCATTTATTTCTGACAAAGTGGTGTTGTCTACCGTTTCATTATCCACAAGGGATGAAAAATCTGCAGTATCTTTGACTCGTTGGGGATAACTTGATGCATGAGGAAATTCTTCTTGAATTTCTGCCACATGACGCCCTTGATTATCTAAAAATTCTACATCAGTATCTAACTTTTCGTGTGGTTTATCCGTATTTTCATTAATTTGTCCACAATCATCCACAGGTTTATCCACAGATTGTGGATGAATATAAATAAATTTACCACTGCTAGGATCAAATGTTAAACCGTTATTTTTCTTTTCAGCATTGGGCAGTTCCATTTGCAACTGCTCTGTTTTTTCTTGTTCAGTTCGCGAAATCTTTTTCTTAAAACCTAAGTTTTCACCCGCATCGGGGATTAAGTTCTCTAAACGGAGGCGCTCATTAATTGTTTTACTGATTAGCTTGGTTAATTCAGGTTCTTTTGAAAGTCGAACTTCTTGTTTTGTGGGATGGACATTCACATCTACCAATAGAGGATCCATAGTAATTTCTAAAACTGCAATGGGAAAACGCCCTACCATTAATTTTGAACCATATCCGGTAATAATCGCTTTGTTTAAGGCAAAATTTTTAATATAGCGGCCATTAATTATCGTTGAAATATAATTGCGACTCGCTCTTGTAACTTCCGGTAAAGAAATATAGCCCGTCACCGTAAAGTCTAAATCTTTTGCTTCAATAGCTAACAATTTTTTCGCAGTTTGCACGCCAAAAATTCCGGCGATTGTCTGTTTTAAATCACCATTACCAGCAGTAGTAAGCATCTTGTTTCCATCGTGAACAAGGCGAAAGGCAATGTTTGGATGGCTTAATGCCAAGCGGTTGACAATATCACCAATGTTTGATAATTCGGTTTGCAATGTTTTGATATATTTCAAACGTGCAGGGGTGTTAAAGAACAAATTTTCAACTATAATTTTCGTTCCTTGACGCAACGGTGCAGGGGTATGCTCAATCACCTTTCCTCCTTCTAAACGTAACAAAGAACCCTGTTTCATTCCTTGAACTGCTGTTTCTACCGTTACATAAGAAACCGAAGCAATACTTGGTAAAGCCTCACCGCGAAATCCTAGTGTCCGAATACGGAATAAATCATCTCGGCTATGAATTTTACTTGTTGCATGACGTTTAAAGGCATTTTCAACGTCATCTTCCGCAATTCCTTCACCATTATCTGTAACTTGAATTTTTTTCAACCCAGCTTCTTCTACCAAAATATCAATTTGACTAGATCCTGCGTCAATCGCATTTTCAACTAATTCTTTTACTACTGATGCAGGACGCTCCACCACTTCACCAGCAGCAATTTGATTGGCAAGACGTTCAGATAACTCTTGAATTTTACCCATCGTCTGCCTCCTTTTCTAAATTCGTTTTTGCAACTCGTATAAAATATTTAACGCTTCTCGTGGCGTTGTATCTAATAAATCCAATTTTTTCAATGTGTCAATGACACCTAGCTCTTCTGTGGAAACTTCTTGGAATAATGAAATTTGTTCCACCTCTTCTGACACGCGATCTTTAGGTTTTACTGCAGTAGTTTCTTGTTTTTCCAAATGTTGCAAAATTGTTGCCGCTCGCTCCAATAAATCTGTTGGCAAACCTGCAATCTTAGCCACATGAATCCCATAACTCTTATCGGCAGCACCCTCCATCATTTTGTGTAAGAAAACGACTTCTCCTTCTTTTTCCACTGCTCCCACATGAATATTTCGTAACTTGGGCAATGCTTCATCCAAAATGGTTAATTCATGGTAATGAGTGGAAAAAAGGGTCTTAGCTTTTACGACTTTATGAATGTATTCAATAATAGCCTGTGCTAACGCCATACCATCATATGTTGCCGTTCCTCGCCCTAATTCATCAAATAAAACTAGACTGTTTGGCGTCGCATGTCTTAAGGCTTGGTTGGCTTCCATCATTTCGACCATGAAAGTACTTTGACCGGCAATTAAATCATCACTAGCACCAATCCGGGTAAAAATGCGATCAAAAATTGGAAGATTCGCGCTTTCTGCTGGTACAAAACTTCCGATTTGCGCCATAATAACAGTCAATGCTAACTGTCGCATATAAGTACTCTTCCCTGACATATTCGGTCCAGTAATCAAGAGAATCAAAGTTTCACGATCCATCACGATAGAATTGGGAATATATTCTTGATGGCCTAAAACTTTTTCCACAACAGGATGCCGCCCCTCTTTAATTGTTAATTCTTGTTTAGTATTTAAATTGGGGCGCACATACTGATAGCGCTCAGCAATTGTAGCAAAACTTTGCAATACATCTACACTACTAATCGCTTTAGCTAATTTCTGCAAACGCATGATAGCTTTTTTTACTTCTTCTCGTACAGCTAAAAAGAGTTGGTATTCTAAATCCACTGATTTTTCTTCAGCTTCTAAAATTTGCGTTTCTAATTTTTTTAATTCCGGGGTGATAAAACGTTCCGCATTAGCTAATGTTTGTTTTCTTTCATAACGTCCTTCTGCTAAATTAGCCAAGTTTGCCTTAGTAATTTCGATATAATAGCCAAAGACGCGATTAAAACCGACTTTCAGATTTTTAATTCCAGTAGCTTCTCGCTCGCTTGCCTCTAATTCCGCTAGCCATTGCTTACCATTACGCATAGCCAAGCGATATTGATCAAGTTGTTCATTAAAACCATCTTTGATGATATTCCCTTCTGTAATAGCTAAAGGAGCTTCTTCATCGATAGCTTCTTCGATTAAGCGAACCAAATCATCCATCGGCTCTAAGTCTAGTAATAAGTCATTCCAAGCGCCTTTATTAATTCCACTTAAAAGATTACGAATTTGCGGAACTTGCATTAAAGATGTTTTTAATTGGAGTAAATCACGCCCATTAACATTTCCAAACGCCACCCGTCCGGCTAAGCGTTCTAAATCATAAACTTTGGTTAGGGCTTCTTGTAAGTCCGCCCGCTCAAAATAACTATCTAATAACGACTGTACCATTTCTTGTCTTGTGTGTATTTGCTTTTGTTGAATTAACGGGCGATCTAACCATTGTTTTAACAAGCGGCCGCCCATCGCGGTTTTGGTTTCATCTAAAAGCCACAACAGCGTTCCGTGTTTTTTCCCTGTTCGAATGGATTGTGCCAATTCCAAATTAAATTTTGAATAGTAATCCATTTTTAGATAATGATCAGGTTGATAACTTTCTGCTTTTTGGATATGTGCTAAACTACGCTTTTGTGTTTCTGCTAAGTAGCACAATAATTTACCGGTAACTTCTTTTTCCACCGCTTCACCAAGTTCACTCGTTAAAAATTGAAATTCAGCGTTCTCAGTCATTTCCATTTGACTGGAAAAAACGAGATTTAAACGTTCTTGCAGTGTCTTTTTTAATTTCTCGTCAATTTCACTGGTAAAAACAATTTCTTTTGTTTGAAGAGCACTTGCTTCATTTAAAACTGCTTCTTCGTCTGGTAAAGTTGCAGCTTTTAATTCCCCCGTGCTCAAATCTACGTAGGCAAAACCATAATTCTCGCCATTAAAACTCAAGGCTGTTAAAAAGTTATTGTCTTTAGCTGCTAGACCTTTTGCATCCATAACGGTTCCAGGTGTGACCAATTGGACAACTTCTCGTTTTACCATACCCTTAGCTGTTTTAGGATCTTCTACTTGTTCGCAAATTGCTACTTTATAGCCTTGTTCAATTAATGTATCAATATACCCTTGTGCTGCGTGATAAGGTACCCCACACATGGGAATTGGCTCATCAGCATTCCGATTACGGCTAGTTAAAGTCAACTCTAGAATTTGAGCAGCTTTAATTGCATCGTCATAAAACATTTCATAAAAGTCTCCTAGACGGTAAAATAAGAAAGCATCTTGATAGTTTGCTTTAATGCTTAAATATTGTTCCATCATGGGAGTATTTTTGGTTTTTTGAGGCATGAAAGCTCCTCCTTTAGTTATTTCAGTAGTTATTCACTATCTGGTTGTTCCAAACTCAAAAATTAATCTTCTGCTTCTTTGGATTTATTACGATTTTCCACTGCTTGATTAACATCTTGAGAGATATTTTCCGTGATAAAATGTAATAAGTCATTTGCAAGCCCCAATTTTTCGC
Source organism: Enterococcus saigonensis (assembly GCF_011397115.1). Classification (NCBI taxonomy): domain Bacteria; kingdom Bacillati; phylum Bacillota; class Bacilli; order Lactobacillales; family Enterococcaceae; genus Enterococcus; species Enterococcus saigonensis. The sequence goes on from NZ_AP022822.1 coordinate 2,305,226, forward strand.
GATAAGAAATAACCAACGGATGATTTTCGTATTCTCTGGTATACGCATTTGCAGCTAAAATTGCGGCTTTTTCTGCTTCTGGTTTACCATAATGGGCAAATTGGACTGCTTCTTGTTGCGCTTCTTTAATTTTTTCTTCTAGTTCTTTTAAATGAGAATTTCGCGCCACTTTTGCAGCAACGCTTCGGTAATCTTTTACTATTTCATGTTCTGCTAACGCCTGCGTTAATTCATTTAAGGCAGCAGTTACTTCTGGTTCCAAGTTTTCCATTTTTTCTTCCTATTCATAAAAGGGACGATCGGCTGAAATTTGAATCGTCTCAATTTTTTTTGCATGACCATTTTTTTCATCAATATCAAGCAGGCAGGCCGATAAAATACTACGCCCTTCTTCGACCACTTCAAAGCGTTGCGGTAAGGCCGTTATAAAGCGTTCAATGACACTTTCTTTTTTCATTCCTAATATTCCATCATAAGGACCTGTCATACCAACATCACTTAAAAAGGCGGTTCCTTTTGGTAAAATTCGACCGTCATTTGTTTGTACATGAGTGTGTGTGCCTACGACAGCCGAAACTTTACCATCTAAATACCAACCCATTGCTTGTTTTTCACTCGTTGTTTCTCCATGAAAATCAACAAAAATATAAGGAGTTCGCTTGCGTGCTGCCGCTACTAATTCATCGGCTTTCGTAAACGGATCATCAATTGCTGTCATAAACGCGCGCGCTTGCAGATTAATAACCGCCAATTCAATTTCATTCACCTTAACAAAAACCATCCCTACACCTGGTGCTTTTTGGGGGAAATTAGCCGGACGGATCATTTTTTTAGCATCCGTAATGAATTCAAAAATATCCCGATTATCCCACGTATGATTGCCAAGTGTTACGACATCCACACCATCTTGTAAAAACTTTTTGTAAATTTTTCCAGTAATACCGCGACCGCCAGCTGCATTTTCACCATTCGCAATTGTAACTTGCGGACGATACTTTTTCTTTAATTTTGGTAAATACGTTGTCACTGCTTCTCTACCTAATGAACCAACAACATCTCCAATAAACAATACCCGCACAAATTTTCCTCTTCTCTTAAATGTCTTGTTTCATTATAGAGGTTTTTCCAAGGAAAAAAAAGTGTTCCTGTTCTCAGCCAAATAAATAGAGATACGCTTTTTAGGTAAAGAAAAAAGCGTACTTCGCCTCATGAGGAAAAGTACGCTAAAGAATATCAAAATGACAGCGGACGCTGGTCATTCTCGTGAACAATTTCGCGAAAATCAGCTAATCCCATTGCTAAACCACGGATTAAAATTTCAGCAGTTCCAATATTAGTAGCTAAGGGAATTTCATACACGTCACTTAACCGAATCAAAGCAGTAACGTCGGGTTCATGAGGTTGTGCGGCCAAAGGATCTCGTAAAAAAATCACCATATCCAAGTCATCAGCTGCAAGCATCGCACCGATTTGTTGATCCCCGCCCAATGGCCCTGATTTATAACGATGAACCAAAAGACCTGTAGCCTCTGCGATTTTCTGACCAGTAGTACCGGTCGCAAATAATTCATGTTGCGCTAAAATATCTTTATAAGCTGTTGTCATTTGAACCATTAAATCTTTTTTACGATCATGCGCAATTAGAGCAATTTTCATTTTGACACCTCCAACTTATTTTAAATTAAAGCTAATTCTTTCAAGGCTTTAAAAATGCCATCTTCATCATTTGAAACCGTTACCATAGAAGCAACATCTTTTACATCTTCATTTGCATTTCCCATTGCCACACCAATTCCGGCTGCAGCCAACATTTCTTTATCATTTTGACCATCTCCAAAAGTAATGATATCTTCTTTTTCAATACCAAGTGTTTTGCCTAAATGTAAGATTGTTGCGGCTTTTGAACCATTTTCAGGAATCACATCCACGCATTTTTCATGCCACCGAATAAAGCGTAAAGCAGGATATTTTTCATCAAAATAGCCTTCATACCCTGCATCATAAAAAGCTAAAGCTTGATATACTTCTTGTTGCTTTTTAAAATCAGGATCAAATTCTGGCACATGAGAGCCAAATGAGCGCATCGCTTCGTCCATGATTGGAATACTAAAATTACTATGACGTCGCATTGCATCCATTCCAATAAATGCCGTATCCACCTTTAGTTCATCCAACTCTGCAATTAAATCAGTTAACTGTGATTCATCTAATAAATGTTTATATACTTGTTTATGATCTAAAAAAGCGGCTGAACCATTGCAAACCACATAATTCTGAAAATTTAATTTTTTTAAAATCGGCTGGGCTAAAAAGCGGCTTCGACCAGTTGCTACCATGACCAAATGGCCGTTATTACGTAATATTTCCAATGCTTTTTTTGTATTTGGTAAAGCTTCTTTTTGACTATTTAACAATGTTCCGTCAATATCAAAGGCAATTAATTTCCGCGTCATTTTTTACTCGCTTTCTTTAACAGTCTACTGCCCTCTCTGACAGCAAGGCGACTTAAATTATTTTTTGCAATAAACTCTGTTACATACAATGGATCTGTTTTGCTGTATTCCCGCAATGACCAACCAATGGCTTTTTGAATGAAAAATTCATTTGTCTGCCGATCGTTTAAAATGGCTTTTTCAAGCAAAAGTAAATCTGTTGCCGTTTTACTTTGCAGCTGTAGATTAATACTAATTCTACGAAACCAGAAATCTTCTGCTTGGTAAAACCAACTAAAAACTTCGGTCAATGTCTCCGGATATGCTTTGACATAGTCGTTAAAGCCTTTACGCCATGAATCAATGCTGTCCCACCATTCTTTTGCCGCTACCAATGGTAAATAATTTTTTAGTTCAACCAGCTCTAAGCGCAACACATTCTTATTAAATAAATCAATTGCCACATATTGATATTCTCGTTCATTTTGCTGGTAATAATAAAAAATTTCTTCTTGCAACTTAACAGTTGACCATTGACGGCTTTCTTTTAGCAGCACTTTTTCAGCTTCGGCCCGTTGCGGTTTTGGAATACCTAAAAAAGAAAATTGATTTCTCATATAGTTAGCCATTGGCACTGCTTTTTTTGGATTAGATATAAAAGTCAGTCGTGACATAAAATCTCCCTAGGTTAATATTATAGCGTTTTCTTGTTTCTCAAAACCAATTGTAAAAGTAATTTGAAAAACAAGCAAGAAATCATTTTTTAAAACTACTTTTCAAGGTACAATTACCTACCTATAAACGCATTCCTCTAACAGCTGGCGTACAAAAAAAGATTGTAACAAAACTCAGCTAAACCAAATCTCCTTACAAAGATTTATCGCCTATAACGTTTTGTTACAATCGTAAAAAATTAATCTACATAAATAGATTTAGAATTATTTAACCAAGCAAAGCCTAATCCCATCACTAAGCCACCGCCAATATAATTCCCAATTAGGGCACAAATAAGATTATGGAAAACTGTCCCTGCTGTCATGCCTTCAATTGCTCCACCAGAAGCAAAATACGCTAATGAAAAAGCTGGGAAATTAGCGATAACGTGTTCATAGCCTAAAAAAGCAAAGATAAAAATAATAAAGATAATGGCTGCAACTTTACCAGCATCATCTTTCATACGCATACTGATTAAGACTGCCGTATTCACCACAATATTAGCAAACATTGCTTCAATTAAAATTTGCATCGTTGATTTTTCCAATTTACCTGTAATCGAAGTAAAGAAGAAGTTATCTGGCTCTAAACCTTGAAATGGTCCTGTTTGAGCGATCAAAAAACCAACTACTAAACCACCAATTAAGTTAAATAAGATACAAGAAAATAAAATTTTAGTTGCTAATCCAAAATTCAAACGTTTACGATAAACACCCACAGTCATGTACAACATATTCGAAGTTCCCAATTCGGCATTCAAATACAAAATCATTACAAGTGACCAACTGAACATGAACGCATATAACATTTTGCCTAAACCAGGCACAATATGTTCGCCCTTCATTGCGATTGCAAATGCCACAGCTGTTCCTAAACCTAAAAATAAACAAGCTAAAATTGCACGGACCGCATATCGAAAGTAACTTCCTTGAATTAAATCAACTTTCTTTTCAATCGATGTGTCAATTTTTGAAAATAACGGTGATACAGGATTCATCTCTTTTCTCCTCTACTTAAATGAATAATTATAAATACCCACTCATTTTATAGAGGCAAATTGATTTTGTAAAGATATTTCGGTAAATTTCTGAAAAAGCACGCAACAAAATTACAGGACAATTATTATCTCTAATTCTTTTCTTCAAATATCGTTAGTTTTTAAAGAAAAAAATAACCCTTTTTTACTAACAAAAAAATAACAATCAAAAATAGTCTTTTTTCGTTTCACTTCCAAACATCCTTTTATACTGTATTGCCGAATAAATAAACATTGTTTTTTTACTTATATCCTTCTCCAACCTGCAGAATTATTTTGTCTAAACTAATTGTTTCCCTTGACTACAACTAGTTTTTCATCGTATACTAAAATTCGTGTAAAATAATGCAGCAGAAGAATAATAGCTCGTCACCAGTCCATCGCTGGCATGCCAGTTCAATTGCGTAACCGCGGCTGCAAAGGTGAAGATTGAAGGATGAACTGTACGAATATGAATTTTTCATCGGATTATTTTACTCCAAAAACAATTTATTTTATTGGAGGAATTTTTAAATGTCACGTTATACTGGACCATCATGGAAATTATCACGCCGTTTAGGTATCTCATTATCTGGCACTGGTAAAGAATTAGCTCGTCGTCCTTTCCCACCAGGTCAACACGGCCCTAATAGCCGCGGTAAAAAATCTGAATACGGCTTGCAATTAACTGAAAAACAAAAACTACGTCATATGTATGGCATGAACGAACGTCAATTCCGTAACTTATTCGTTAAAGCTGGTCGGATCAAAGAAGGTAAACTTGGTGTTAACTTCATGATCTTGTTAGAACAACGTTTGGATAATGTTGTTTACCGCCTAGGTTTGGCTACTACTCGTCGTCAAGCACGTCAATTAGTTAACCATGGCCATATTACAGTTGACGGCAAACGCGTTGATATCCCTTCATACCACGTTGAAGTCGGACAAGTGATTGGTGTGCGCGAAAAATCTCAAAACAACGTTGCAATCCGTGCTGCTTTAGAAGCAACTATCGGACGCCCTGCTTTCGTTAGCTTTGATGATGAAAAATTAGAAGGTTCATTAACTCGTTTACCAGAACGTGAAGAAATGACACCTGATGTTGACGAATCATTCGTCGTTGAATTCTACAACCAATTAATGTAATTTCGTCATACTTCACTCAAATTCCTGTATATCAGGAGTTTGAGTGTTTTTTTCTTTATTTTTAATAATTATATGATTTGGCTAAAAAAAGCAGTCGTCATCAAACGACTGCTAAATAACGTATAAGCAACCATACAAATCCATTGATACTAGTCTTACTCCATATTACCAAAATAATATACTTGCCATTCCCCTTTATCCACACGTTTTAAATACCAACACCAATTTCGATAAAAAGTATTGGGACGCAAATTCTCATAACCATCTGGTCCCACGTATAAAGTGCTCGTTAGCAATAGATACTCCGTGTTAGGCGCAATTTCTTTTTCAGTTTTTAAGCGCGCATATTTTTGTAATTCCTCTTTATACGCCAACGTGTCCAAGCGACAATTTTTAAATACTTGAGAAAAACCATCTTTTACCACTGTAGCTGCTAAACGAATTTCTGTTTTAGAGTAGCGTTTTGAGTTGGCAAAATCTTCTTTGACACTATCTGATTTTCCCGCTGGTTTATAAAAAGAAATTAAGAGTATTGCCACTGCTACGATCCCAAATAGGATTAGCATTTGTTTTTTTAACTGCTTCATAATTGCTCCTTTAATTCATTTTCAAATTGCATTTCTTTTCTATCATACAGGATTTCAAATTTTTTTCGTTAACTTTTAAAAAAATACTTTACTTTTAGTTAACCACAAAATATAATTTTGTTAACCATTTGTAAATGGAGTTAACGAAAGTGAGTGAAAAAAATGCGTATTTCTTTACGAGAACAATTATTAGCAGCAATTTTTGCCGGAATCATCTCTATTTTATCCCAAGTTACAATTCCTTTAGGTTTAATCCCATTGACTTTACAAACTTTTATTATTGGATTAACTGTCACTATTTTAGGAACAAAAACAGGTACATGGGCGATCACTATCTATCTTCTCTTAGGTCTAATCGGAATTCCTGTCTTTGCTGGCGGTAGCGCTGGTTTTGGTGTACTTTTTGGACCAACTGGGGGTTTTTTAATCGGGTTTATCTTCAATGGTTTAGCAACTGGTGCTATTTTGGAAGCTACTCAAAAAAATTACTTGTGGGCAGTTATCGCTAATATCATAGGTGCCATGGTAACACTCGCTTTTGGCACAGCTTGGCTAAAATTTGGCACTGGCATGGAATTTTTAGCGGCATTAAAAACCGGCTTTATTCCTTTTATCATACCAGGCATCATCAAAGCTATAGCTTGCGGCCTTTTGGGTATCTTTATTTTACGTCGCTTGCCACAACGTTACTTTGCCTCTACTAAGTAATAGCAAATAGCAAAAAAATGCCGTGATTTTCATCACGGCATTTTTTTTATTTTACAGCGTCTTTCACATTGACACCATTTGACCATATCCAGCTGAACACGAAAACCGATAAAATCAGGCTATTTTTAGGGGTACACAACAGTAGGCAGTCCGATAATTTTTAGACTATATCGGACTTATTGCCCCTTTATTGCCCCTTTATTGCCCCTTTTTTGCCCCTTGAAAATTCATTCTTAACAATCTGTTCGCTTTACAAAAACAAACATACGTTCGTATAATTAAAGCGAAGGAGTGTGGTGAAAATGGAATTGAATTTTGATTATCGGTTAGAACCAACTAGGGATATCTTATTCATCGATGTTAAATCATTTTACGCCACCGTTGAATGCAGCCAAAGAGGATTAGATCCGCTGTCTACGATGTTAGTAGTCATGAGCCAAGCGGATAATACCGGGAACGGCCTCATTCTAGCCTCGTCTCCTATCGCTAAAAAAGAACTTGGTATATCGAACGTCACAAGAGCAGATAATCTACCTGACCACCCCGACCTTATTAAAGTTCCGCCGCGTATGAATTTGTATGTTAAAGAGAACATGAAATTAAACGATATCTTTAGAGAGTATGTCGCAGACGAAGATTTACTTGTTTACTCGATCGATGAATCCATTTTAGATGTTACCCATTCTTTGAATTTGTTTTATCCCGATAAATCGGAATCACGATATATTAAACGCAGACGGTTAGCAGGACACATTCAAAAAGAAGTAAAAGAAAAACTAGGATTAATCGTATCAGTCGGAATTGGTGACAATCCTCTTCTTGCTAAACTGGCTCTCGACAATTATTCAAAACACGATGATAATTTCGTAGCGGAAATTCGTTATCAAGATGTTCCCTCTAAAGTGTGGACTATTGAGGATATCACTGACTTTTGGGGAATAGGCAGCCGAATGAAGCGGAATCTTTATAACATGGGAATTGATTCTATTTACCAGCTCGCTCACTCTGATGTTTACAAGCTAAAGAAAAAGTTTGGTGTAATGGGGACGCAACTGTACTATCATGCGAATGGGATTGATCGCACCATTCTATCGGAACCCGCCCCAGAGCCAAAAGAAAAATCGTATGGCAACAGTCAAGTGTTACCAAAAGATTATATCCGTCAAAATGAAATTGAAATTGTGGTAAAAGAAATGGCAGAACAGGTTGCTGCTCGCATTAGAAGGCACGGCTGTTTAGCACAATGTGTGCACTTATATGTTGGAACGTCCATGTCAGAATCTAGCAAAGGATTTTCGCATCAAATGAAAGTTCCGGCTACTGATAGCACAAAGGAATTAGTGCAGTATTGTCTTTCAATTTTCCGCAAATACTACAAAGGACAGGTAATTCGCCATATAGGTGTCACCTACTCTAAATTAATCTACACAAGAGAGCGGCAGTTAAATCTTTTCGAAGAACCTGAACAGCAGATAGCAGACGAACGATTAGATTTAGTTATTGACAAGATTCGAGCAAAGTATGGCTTTACGGCAATTATTCATGCAACAAGCAAATTAGACGGTGCCAGAAGTGTAGCTCGTGCAGGATTAGTTGGCGGCCATGATGGAGGCGGAAGTGCTGGCGGCGGAAGTGCTGGCGGCTTAGACGGGCTAGATGCAAAAATGTCTGAGAACAAAATCACGCTGCTACAAAATGATGAACTATCGAAGAAAGCGCGTTGGGAATTGCGTGACAACCAAAATAGTTGGCTAGAATTGGAGGAATTCAATTAAACAGTCCTATAAACGATAAATATAATAGTAGAAAATAATTATCCTCCCCTTTTGCGTATTTGATCGTGAAGGGGGAATTTTTATGTATTTTGAAAATGAATTTGGCTATGTTAAATTAGAAGGTCACTATGTACGCTCAGTAGTATATGACACTTGCGAACAGATTGTAAAAATCAATCATGACAACCCGCCAGATGCCGTTCGAAAATTTGCGAATGACTACTATCTCTATTTTGTCAACGAGTTAAAGTTTTTGGAAACTATTGCTAAAAGTTAGTTGCACTAAAAAAGAGCCTTATTTTTGGCTCTTTTTTGGTAAGTATAATTCTTCTAGCTGTTTGCGATAATTTTTAGCATCTTCAATAGTATCAAATCCTTTTTTACGATATGTAGTACCATTAATGACTATCTTAGCTTCATACTTAGTTCCGCCATTTTTTAGTAAATATTTCGAAACTCCTTTAGCTCCAGTTGAGTTGAACGGCATAGCTTTATCGTTTTGAAAGCGGAATAACTCCACTCCGTTTACTTTTTGAGCTTCTCTTGCTTTGTTACGCTTCATAGTTGGATCGTGACGTAGGCATCCGCAACTTACGGCATCTCCAGAAATTAGCATTGATGTCCTGTAGATAGCTACATTGCCACAATCACAGACACATTCCCACATCTGCCCTTGCTTCGTAACATTACCTTTCATCTTAACGACTAACTTTCCAAATCTCTTATCAATTAAATTATATTTTTTCGGCATAAACTCACCTACATTCCAAGCGATTTTGCATATTCACTTAGCATATAAGCATTCTTAACAATCATCTTTGAGACATCTGACGTTCCGTTTTTTAAATTTCCAATCGCCATACGGCTGATACCAGTATTTTTTTCAATTTGATATGCCGAAATGTCAGAGTTTAGTAGTTTTAAAACTTTTTGAAAGTCAATAATGCCAAAATTTAACATCTGCTGTGTCTCTAAAAAATCTTCAATGGATTTATGCGCAGCTTTCAATTCTTTCTTTGCTTCTACGGTATCAGATTCGAATTTGATCTTCCCACTATCGGTAGCATATCCTGGTGAATTTTTTAGTCCTGATATTGTCTGAACTCTGTCATGAGCCAAAGTGTATTTTTTTATTAATTCATTTGAGACGTTTGCTCGCTTCAAATTAGACGGACTAACCTTACCACTGATTGATTCATGCTTACCTGACGCTGTTAAATAGTCATATTCTTTATTCAAAATCATGATTTTTCCTCCTAACCTAATAATTGTTAATCATGTACTCAAAAGCTTCATTAAAAGAATCGTAGATGCCATTTTGACTTTCGTCATCGATAATAATTTCATACCAAATATTTTTAGCGTTAGGCGTTCTGACTAACACTATCTCATACGAACCTTCTGAATATTGGGTGACATAAATAGTTTTATCAACAGCAATCATTTCTCTACTCCTCCTTTTCACGCTACCAATACGCTCTTAGGGAACCATTTTTTGCTTTCGCCGTACGCTGTGTTAAATGTTAATAAAACAGCTTTTTCAGTTTCCTTTCGCACCTGAACGTCATTCATCATTTTAACTGCTAACTTGCCTTGTGCTTCACGTTGAGCTTTGCGGCCAACCCCGTATTCTTTTGCAGCAAACCAAATTTTCACGCCCTTGAATTGTGTGTTGCTTGATCCGAATGCAACCGCATCTTCTGGGACAGCTTGCTTTGCGACTTGGTAAGCACGTTGCAAGAATTTAGAAAAATGAGCTAAATAAGAACCTTCTGCGCGATTGTCTTCAAAAGCTTTCTTCGTCCAAGTGTGTGCTAATTTAAAAATTTCTGATTTGGTCATTTTAATCAATCCTTTCTTTGTGCTTCCCTCATCTACATATATATAGTATAGCACGGTTTACTATTATAGTAAAGCGAAATATACTATGAATGTAAAAAAAGAGCAAAAAAATAGCCCGACCTCAATTAAGAAGTCGGGGTTTGATTCTATTTAAATGTTCCCCATGCAGCCTTGCCAACTGGTCGTACAGGAATATAGCGTTTATCAGTTGTGTAAATCCATGTGTATCCTTCCGCTACTTTCCACCCAAGATATTTAACTGATTGACCTGGGAACAGAGCTGCTGCTGTAGGAGAAGAAAGACTTGGTTTATTTTTGCGAGTAGTGATAGGCGCATTACCATTCACAAAGGTTAATTCTTCTTTTGTGAAGCCAGCAGGTAGACTTGGTTTAGACCCTACATTGTTAGCGCCATAACCGCCTTCAATATCTTGGGATAAAATCCAGCCTAAAACTGTGCCTTTATTAGTAATTAAATACTCTTGGTTAGAGTAAGAGTAAGAAATAGGGCGTTGCTGCTTAACTTCAAAAGTACCGCCTTTTACAAAGCTTGCAATTTTTGCACTCTTACTTGAAGGAGACCAGTTAGTTGCATGATTTAGCACTTTCACTTTTTTAGCTGAAGGTGTTGATGGTGAAGTGCTACCATTTTGTCGGTATACATACCACCCCATGCTGTAAGGACAAGTAGTGGCTTCATTGTCAACATAAACCCCGTTTGCACTAGCAGACTTCCATGTACAATGAATGATCTGTGTATTGCTAATGAAAATAACTACGTGGCCTGCTGCTCCGCCAGATGCGCCTTTTAGTCCAAAGATTACAATATCTCCACGCTTTGCAGTCCATTCTTTATTAGTTGCAATACATTTAAAGCCATTCTTTTCCAGCCAACTGTGCATACTGTCAGTATTCAATACCCAGCCTGCATCTGTAGCGCCACCTTTTCTAAGTGAAGCATAGACAGTTCCAGAACAATCTCCTGTGCCATCAGTACCTGTACGGCTGCCATTCATGGAGTACCTGATACCTTTTGCTTTGAGCGATTCCATATGTTTAATTGCAGTTTCCATATTCACAGACATAATTAATTACCTCCCAAATAATCCTGCTTAGCAGCTTCAATCAATTTGTCGATTTCTTCAAATTCAAAAGGAATTTTTTCTTTTTTAAATGCATCAATCAATTGTGATTTAACAAGTTCACGATCAAATTTACCATTTAACGAACTAATAAAAATCTCTGCGTAGCTACGCTTGATAGCTAACTCATTTTTCAATCGCTCAATACGAAATGATTTTAGACATTGGTAAATGGCAATAATTAACGCAATCAACGTTATGGCAAAAAGCGACAAAATTACAACATTTAAAAAACCGTTAAAAAGCTGCATATTAGTCACCATCCTTTTGCTGACTACCACTCAACCCTTCTAAAAATCGCGTGAAGGCTTGATGAAGACCTGTTGAAGCTAATCCACTGACAGCGCCAGCAATTGCTACCTCGACACTAAAACCATTTAGACTAACTGCAATTAAAGCCCCTAAGACTGCTAAAATTGTTGGAATGTAATCATTGATCTGCAAGCTTTCAATACTTTTGATACAGTAACCTACTACTAAACATCCAGCCATAACAGCTGGCACTAAATATTGACTAAAATCCATACTACTTTCCTCCTATTTTAAAATGTAATTCATGATCACGTAGCCAATTACCGTAGCTAAAATACCCATTAACCACGCTCGATTTGTTTTTTGATCTGATTTCAACTCGGCAATATCGTCTTTATTAGTATTCGCTAATGCATATGCTTCATTGGCTTTTTTCGCTACATCATCAAGACCTTTCGTGTTCATTTCTATAGCTGTCAGTCGCTGTAAGACCTCCCGCCATAGTTCTTCATCACTTCCATTTGGCATATCTCACCAACTTTCCAAAATAAAAAGCACACTCGATTGAGTATGCTTAATTCACTACTTATCAAAATTTTCGGGTGTAAGTACTAAATAGCTGATCTTTTCAGAATCCTGAATAGTACTCATATCAAATATATCCTCAATCTCAACATTCTGATCCAACCTCTTTAGAATTTTAATATCAATCAGTTTAATTTTTTCTTCATCGCTATAATTCAAAAAATTATGGACTAACTCTTCGATTATCACCGCAATTCTAGCGATCTCATTACTAATGTTTATTAGTTTAGAGTAATCAATGACAGAGAAACGAATGTAATTCCCTATACTACTCATTTTTAATTCAATTATTCCTGAGGAGAGGATGATTAAGTTCGTTCCCTTTATTTTTTCAATATTGATTCCTTGAAACTCCATTTCTAACTCGACTAGTTTAATGGCTATTAGTATTTCCATGTTTAATTTTTCTGGCAACTCAAAATCTGCGCTTATAGATATTTTATTTCCTAACGGAGTATCTAGTATCTTTATCTTTTGTTCTTTCATCCCTAAAATTTCCATCATTGTCTCCTTCAGTTTTTATGACAATGATATCATCTTTAAGAAAATCAATAAATTGGTTCATTAACTTTCTTTCCTCTGTTCTATTTTCGTCAAACACTTTAGAAGATAAGTTTTCGATTTTCACTAAATTTCCACCCTGCTTTCTAACTAAAAAATGATAGTAAGTTAGCACCTATTTTTTCTCCCAATACTTTTCTTCCTACAGAATTGTGATGAGTTCCGTCTTGAACTGTAAAGAAATTTAGCGCATTAAATCTATTGATACCAAGTTCATAATAATTATCTATACAAAGAACTTTGTATTCTTTTGCAATATCTTTTGTTTTTTCAACATATCCGGTTAAAGACCCTGTACCAGCATAATCCTTCGTGTCGCTGTCAGATTCTACTGATCCGTCCGGATTAAACCAAAGGCGATAGGTTGGTGTACAGATCAATATTTTAAGCTGTTTATATTTAGCCATAATTTTTTCAAGCGAATATCTTAAGGCACCTGAAAATGTGTCAGTGTTTAATGGATTTGATTCATCGTCTATTAAGTTTCCACCTGTGTAGTCATTCGTGCCATAAGCGATGGTGATAAAGTCTACTAAATTAAAATCAATTCCCTTCAAAACACTAAGCGTGTTGTCAAAATAAGTAGGCTTGTTGTTCCATTTTTCATTGTTAACCGCTGCATCTTGCAGATTCCATTTCGTTGGATCGTCATTTTCCTTGATAATCTCATCCGCAAGTCTAAACATGCTAAACGATTGCCAAGCCTCAATTTCCTGTCCTCCAGCCATTCGACATCCGCCGAATCCGCAGTTGTAAACTACTGCACCAGTCACATTAGAGATGACATTTGAAACACTCGAAGCTCCTTGAGTATTGCCGAAAAGGGAATCTCCGAAATTGACTACCACTTTGCCTGACAGCGGTTTATTACTTGCAATTTCCCACTCGCCCCAAAGATTTCCCGTGTCGAAATGATAGCGATAAGCTTTTTGGCTAGGGTTTTGCAGCAATGATAAAGTCTGATGGATCCATTGTCCGTTTTTCTGTACCGTCAAAAGTAAGCTACCATTAAACCCTACTGGGCCATTTGATGTGTTGCCAATTAATAGATATGTGCCGCTGTCAATCAAACTGTTTAGATCCACATCTTGAAAATTTCCTTTTGAATCAAAATCGGAACTTAGCTTCGAACGTGATATACTGCTATTTTTGATCTCGGAAGACACCCATTCCGTCACACGGCTAACCGATTGCCGAACCGTGCGAAAATATTTAATACCGGTTGCAAATTCTGTAACATTTTGGATGATATAATCATCTGTTTTAATATTTTCTAAGATACCGGCACCTGACGAAAATGGAGAATCCGAAATGCTTGTGGCGCTGTAAAGGTAGAATCCATTTACATCTAAGACGTCTAACAGCGCCCCACTGGCGAGAAATGTTCGATAGTTAAAGCTGTTGGACAACTTCGGTGAGGTAATTGCGCCATTGGCAACATTGGTCGTATTTACTCCGCTCGGACCTACAACAGCCACGCTTCCACCGGTCATCGCGACCTTAACTTCTTGAGATAACATGGGCATAGTGATTTGTTCGTTGCCACCTTTATCAACTTTTGTAGCTAAATTCGTCGCCATATTTGCGTTCGTCTGTGCCAAAGCTGTCTTGTCCACTTTATCTGTTGCAAGTTGATTAACATCCGTCTTATCCGCTTTTTTTGTTTCCAATGTGTCGATATCCGTCCGAAGTGCAAACGGTTCTAGCTTATCTTCAATTTCAGCCTTATTATAAACATCAGCGTTATTAAAAATTTCGGTTTGCTCGTCAATTCGTCGCTCTAACTCTTGCATTTTCGCAGTCGAACCAGCTTCAAATTCGCTCCATCCTTGCCAAAAATCCTCGGTGAATTCCGTTAGGTTTGTGTCAATATCGGATACCCCCATGTTGATGTAGAAATACCCAACGTGCATCGTTTGATTGTTTAAAAAATTGATATATAGCCCGCATCGAATCTGCCCCTGATATCCTAAAAATTCACGTGGAATAACGAAAGAGACGATTCCCTTCAGAGGATCAACAATTTCAGGAGTATAGATCAATTTTTGATTTTGGTTATTCAGTTTGACGGCAGAAAGTCGGATTTCTGTTCCGTTGGGTAAATCAAGCGGCTTGCCATCCATTAAAATATGGATCAGCTGGAGGCCGCTATTCTCATCATACGAGAAATACTGAATGTCTTTAGATTGAATAGCTTTCCCGACTGGACTGATCTCGATTGAAAATTCGTTTGTTTTAAAAATCTTGTTATCTTCGTTCATCAAACAAACACCTGCCCACCATAAGTTTTAGATTCCATCGTGGTACCGCTGATCGAAGCACCGGCGGAACGATAAATAATTGATCCTTCTGATCGATATACTATATTGTTTTCTGTTCCTGAAACGACGTCTGAAATTCTCACGCCCGTTCCAAAAGCGCCTTTGAGCGCATAATATTGGTTTGAAACGTGGCAACGGATGATACTTCCAGAAACACATCGCTCCCATCCAAACGCTGTATAGCCATAGATATTTTTCGTGTTTTGAACCGCGCGGCATCTATCTGCAGCGCCGTACATAGCACCGTGGAAATAAATAAAACGTTTCGGTGAATTCGCTACATCTGTTTGCGTGAATCCTCTGACCGCACAGTACATTCCACAATCAATGAATAAAACTGACCTCACAAAAACGCCGGTATCTCCGACTGAAGCATCTACTACCGAAAGGTTCGTTGCTACGATCTCAAGCTGGCCACTTGTGATATTGGAAATCACGACATCTTCTAAATACACACCAGGTTCGACATAAATATAAAATTTTGTGGTAGAAAGCAATGGCAGACTATTAATCGCCGCTTGAATCGTTTTGAACGGTTTAGACTCTGTACCGTCAGCAGTCGTGTCATTCCCTTGATCTGCAGAGACGTAGATATCAATGACACCACCGTTACCGTCATAAAGTTCTTGAATCGTTTTTTCTAATTGGCCAATTTGTTCTGACTGATCTGTTATTAATCGGTTAACTTCAACTAGTTCTTGTTCTGTCAGCTGCTCACCGGCATTTAAACGCGCACGCAAGGTAGCATATTTTTCACCACTGGCATTCGTCCGCGCATCCACTACCTCGTTAGGACTATCTCCCCCAGATTGCAGCACTAAATTGTCAATCCGACTATTTGTCGCTTTGTTTTTTTGATCAACTCGTGTTTCCAATCCATTTAAATAATCGACATTGTCATTAAACGTCTTCTTCCACTCCGAGCTGATCGCGTTTTTTACTAATTTCATTAAGCCCAACTATAACACTCCTTTCTTCTTCAGACCTGCAAGAATATTTGTCATTGTTTTTTTATTATTCGATAACGTGACTTCCGGCGGTTTGTTAGGTATCAGTGGGTATTTTTTCAATCCGACTACTTGAATCATCTGACAAACATTGAGTGGCTCGTAGACAAACGTTACTTTGTCCCCGCGATTTAGATCAATCGCCCATTTGATATTCACCGTTCCCGAAATGTCCGGATAATCGTGGATATCCCGCCTTAGTCGTGCACTCATACTGCTTGCGACAGTGAATCGATCATCGCTCACAGGATCTTGGATACGTACACCCCATTTAGCAGATTCAGGCGAGGTATATGTGATTGGACTAAAATAGTAGCTATCGTCTTCTTTCTTCTTTCCAAATCCGCGAATCTGCGTTTTCAGGCTATACGTATCGATCTCAAAGTGGACTTCATCGGTATTAAACTTGTACCGTATCTGTTCCTGCGTTTCATTTCCGTAATAACTCCGCGGATAAAACCTTAAGTGCTTGTTATCAGGGATCACCACTGCATCATAATCCGACAACACTTCATCGATCAGCTTCAAGTAGTTCCCACCGCCGAAATTCTCCTGTTCGATGCGGCTAAAGACACCGTTTGTATTGATAACTTCATAGCTAAAACCTCGTGCGCCTGCCGCAAAGATATGCGATAGACATTGATTGATAGAGAAAGTCCCTGTCATCTGCTCGTATTGATAGCCATCTTGGATCGTGTAATAGACGTGTGTGGCAACCACTTCTTTAAATCGCTGTGCGCCGACTGCATAATCCTTCATTTGCTTGATGATAAATTCCTGCCCGTTCCAAAAAACAGAGCTTTCGTAGTCCACTAAGTCAAACGAATGGGCATTGTCTTTGGTTTTCATCACCAAAAAGCCGACTTCCCACGTTTCGTTTTCTTGCCAATTTTCAAAAAAAGAGTCCCTGTCAACACCGACAAGGATCTCTTCTTTGGTTTGCTCGAAATTTGCTATTACGATATCGTTCATTCCATCACCTACTTATACAGAAAACGGAAATCCCACGCTGTTTTGATACGTGAAGCGTTGGAGATTTCGATTTTGTTTTCGCCAGGAACCAATGAGATTAAGCCGTGATTTGTATCAATCCCACAGTGAATACCATTTTTTAGAGGATAGACACCATCAAGCGTTAATGTCTCGCCGCTAACGGAATTGAGTGAACCACGGTAGATAAATCGCTCACCAGTGGTTGCGTTGAACACTGTGAGATTGCCGTCAGACATTCCTTCAATTTTGATTTTCAGGTAATTTTCTCTTGGATCAATCGTGAAATCGCCGGCATTGAAAATCGTAAAGCGACTGGTCTGATGAGTGTATTCGTGATCCTCAGAAACTAAACCTTGTGAGAATTGCCATTCCTCACCCAAACTAAAATCAGTGAGCGTAGTTGCGAGTGATTCGGCATATCCTCGAAATACATTTAATGTTACTTTGTAATTCGCATAATTTGAAGCAATGATTTCATCTTGTAATTCGAAACTAATAGGATTTACGAGAAACATTTTACCTGGGGCCAAATCATGATTGAGATAATATGAATATCCAGGGAAAAATAGTTGATGCAATTCTGTTTCTAAAAGTTCCCTATCGTTTTCATCATCGAAAAACAGATCAATTTCGAAAACTAGTTCAAATGGCCTAAATGAACTGTTGGCTTCACGAGAACCATTAGTCCCAGCAAAATCTACATATTCAACTTCATACACGGGAGATTGTCTAATAATATTTTTAAAGACAATTCTCATATGTTGTTGCGGGTCAAACCATTCGCCATTTTGATTTAATTGTACTTTGTAAAACATTCTTAGTTACCTCCCATATAGTTTAGTTTCATAAACTGATTACCCAGATTTGCATCCGCAATTTCAGAGATCATTTCACTATCTAGAATAGCCTTGGCAATATTGGGCTTTTTAACAAGCAATTCCAACAGTCGAATCATTTTGTCAAATTTCACTTCTAAATTGCTATTATCTACAATTATTTTTGTATTTAATTCATTCATGCGCTCATTGCTAACATTCTCCAAATTACGAACCAGTGTAGAATTTTTAGGCACACCCACGCCGTCTTTATACCGCGGGACTAATTTTTTAGTTTGTCGTGCCGGAACAATTTTGGATCCTCGTCTCAAATTTGGTAAGAATACGTTACGCCCTTCCGGAATGAATGGAACGCCGCCCTTTGGTATAACTAACTCTTTGTAAGTCAAACCTTTTTGGTCGTTTACAATTGCTGGACCGCCCAAATGGTAATTTGTGCCTTTTTCAAATCCTAAAATCTTCGCTACGCCTTTACCTAAATTGGCAACTACATTTAATGTTTTAGTAATAACAGAAGGCCCTGACTTGAAATCATTAACCGCACCTATCGCTGATCTTGCGGGACCAGATGCATTATCAACTGCTCTTAAACTTTTAGAACTAGGATTATTATTTCTAAAGCGATTTAACGCTCCTCCACCTGTATTCGCAGCATTTATTACACTACTAGAATTCCCTAGTAATTTTTTAAGAGCTGGATTGTTACCTTTGTATCGATTTAACGCCCCTTCACCTGTTTTAGCAGCATTTTGTGTGCTAGCTGATGTTCCTTGCAAAATTTTCTTTGCTGGGTTATTCGCGTGATAACTCCTTAATGATTTTTCACCAGATTTCGAAGCATTCACAACGCTACTACTATCACCTAAAAGTTTTTTAATGTTTGGCTCTATTTTTTGATAATCTCGCAAAGATATAGTTCCGTCTTTAACTTTCGCCAAAATATCTTGGTTATTCCCCAACATTTGTTTTATTGGCTCAGGTAATTTCCCCCACGCATTAAAGGATTCTGTGGAAGCAAATACTTTGCCCAATAAATCAGAATTATCAGCAAGCATTTTCTTTTGAGAATCTGGTAATGATTTCCATTGATTTAAAGCTTCTTCAGAATTGAGCAGTTTAGAAAGAAAGTCCGTATTGTCTGCAAGTAATTTCTTATCAGAAGCTGGAATAGTGTTCCAAACATTGAGCTTATCTTCTGAATCTATTAGTTTCCATATGACATCCGCGTTATCTGCACCAAGAATTTTGCGATCAGCTTCATACTCGTTCCAAGCTTTTAACTCATCAATAGTGTCGTATAATGCTACTTTTGCTTCGTCTCCATTAACTGTTAAAAGTTTGTCTGACATATACATGAGGTTCCACTTGCCAGCAAGACCCATTGCAACCGCAACTTCTTCTTTGGCATTAGATTCAATATCGGCATTTTTCAACATAAATTTCAGTTGCTGCCAACCTTCGTCAGTTTTTGCCATATCCACTAAGGTTTCAGCCATGTTCGTTTTGACTTCGCCTGTTTTGGGGTCTAGCGCCAGTGCATTCCATGCCATATCTGCTTCACTGGTACCTTTAGCAAGTAAATCTAAGTTATCTGACGATGCTTTAACGGACGTATTGACTAGAGATAACACTTCATCGGTGGTATAGCCATACGCTTTCCAAACTTCTGACAGTTGAGAAATATCTTTGCCTTGCGCTTGAAATACTTTGGCTAATCCTGTCACTAAAGTATCAGTAGATTGCTTATATTCTTTGTTTAATTTATCCATCGACGCTTTAAGCGCCTGTGGATTTTTAGCATAGATTGTTTTTAAACTTTCTACTTGCTTCTCGTACGCTGATTTTTCGTCTTTTAACGCATTTTGCAATGTTTCTTGCCGTTTTGACAAATCCTTGTAGTTTAGCTTAGACATATCCGCTTGATAGGCAGTTTCAATCGCTAAACGTTGTTTTTTACTAAAACCTGCTGCCTTCAACTGATCTTGACTTAATAACTTATAGTTATTCGCAATGAATTGTCGTTCTTCATTTGATAGATTGCGATTATTTTTTGATGCATTTGTTAGTACCTGATTGATTGCATCAACTTTCTTTTGTGCTTGCTGTACTTCTGCTTTATTAACTGTTTCTTGCCATTTAATATAATTTTCAGCTTTTTTCTTTTCCGCATCGTCTGCTATATTTTCAGCAGCTTTTTTCTTGCGTTCGATTTCTTTATCTAAAACTTTTTGAATAGAATCAACAATTTCTTGATTGGCCTTTTTAGCCTTTTCAGCAGAACTAACAATTCCATCAGCGTATTCATTAACATACGTAGAAGCTTTTTCGTTTAATTCGTAAGCTTTTTTAATTACTTTATCCTGTTCTTTAGTAACTTTCGTACCCCAACGTGCACCAGCTAATTGATTTGATTCGTACGCTTTATTCGCTGCATAAAGGGCAACACCTACAGCAGCTACACCGCCAACAGCAATCGCTGCGGGAACCGCGACGCCAGATAGTCCGGCTGTCAATGCCCCCACACCGGCTTTTCCACCGGCTAATCCAGCTAATTTGCCGAATAAACCAACTTTCGTTCCTGCGCCAGCTACAGCAGTACCCATTGATGTGGCAGATACAGCACCCGAAGCCATTTCAGCAGCCATAGCTGTCATAGCTTTTTTCTTCGCCATACTAGCTGTTAAATCAATAAATGATTTACCTAGCTTACCAATGCCCCCAGTTAATTTTCCCGCGATTGATAAAACCGGACCTGCTGCGGCAGCTATACCAACCCATTTAATAATATTTTGCTGTTGCTCTTTATCTAACGAGCTAAATGATTTAGCTAAATCTCCCAGACCTTTTATTAGAGGCTTGCTAGCTTGCAGTCCATCACGTAATGCATCGATAAGTGGGCCACCCAATTCAATCGCAGCATCCACAGCTTCGTTTTTTAGCATTTTTAATTTTGATTCGGTAGTCTCGTAACGCTTGCTCGCTTCCTCTGTCAACGCAGTATTTTCTTTCCAAGCTTTGTTACCAGTAGCGATTGCATCACCGAATACACCGCTCGCATTCGCAGCGCGAAGCAAGCTATCACGTAGACGAACTTCTTTAATATCCATGTCATTTAAAACTTTAATGGCAGAAGTTCCTTTTTCTTCCGCGTGGGACAAACCTTCAACAAATTTCATAATTGCTTTTGAAGGGTCCTTTTTAAACAGGTCTGCAAATTCCGCATTTGTTAATCCCGCCACTTTAGAAAAATTCTCTAAAGCAATTGCAGACTTATCAGCTTCTTTGTACATCGAGCGAAGTTGTGTATTTGTCAATCCCATTTGACTAGCAGTAGACTTAAGATTTTTTCCGCCATCTTGAACCGCTTTTGAAATATCAGATAAAGAGATACCAGCTTTTGACCCCATTGCGGATAATTCATCAAATGCACCTACACCGTTTTCTACAGCTAACTGCATATTTACCATTACTTTTGAAAATGCAGAACCACCCGCTTCTGCTTCAATACCTACAGAGCTAAGTGCCGTAGCAAGACCCATAATTTCACCTTGCGACATACCAACCTGTTTACCAGCCCCGGCTAAACGTAGTCCCATTTCCGTGATTTCTGATTCCGTAGTGGCAAAATTATTCCCCAAATCAACAATTACAGACCCTAAACGGTCAAAATCTTTTTGCGACATCTGAGTGATGTTAGCAAATCGCGCCAAAGAAGTAGCGGCGGTTTCTGCACTCATGTTCGTTGATTCACCTAAGTCAATCATTGTTTTTGTGAATCCTACAACGTTAGGAGTTTGAATACCTAACTGCCCTGCAGCTTCTGCGACGTTTGCAATTTCAGCATGACTAGCTGGAAGTTCTTTCGCCAACCCTCTTAATCCATTTTCCAAATCTTTGTAAGAATAAACGACTTGACCTGTGGAGTTAACAACTTCATCATTTGTCTTTTTGACCCCAGCAAAGGCTGATTCCCACGAGATTGCGGCTTTTCCGACAGCTACTGCTGCGCCAGCAATCGGCAAGGTTAAACCTGCTGTTAACTTAGATCCCACAGAAGCCATTTTGCTTCCAGCAGAAATCATTTTTTCAGAGCCTTTATAAATTGCTCCAGTTAAACCCTCATTTTTTACCTTATATTCAGCTAAGGCTCCAGCAGATTGAATTAACTGTTGTTTATAGTCTGCTAATTTTCCGTTTGCAGCTTGCAATTGTGCCGCATATCTTTTTGTTGCTTCTGTAGCCTTGCCATTTTCATCAAATGACTTATCATACGCTGTCTTTAAAGCGTTAACTTGCTTTTCTTGGGCCTGAACAATGTTGGTTAAAGAGCTGAATTTAGATTGCAATTTGCCAAGCGAATTACCCGCCATATCAGCTATTTTCATATTTGCTTGCATTTCTTTCGCTAAATAGCTAATTTGCTTTTTTGAATTCGCAACGCCTCTGCCAAAATCGGCATCATCTAAACCTAATTTAATGACCATATTACCTAATGGTGTTCCACCAGACATATTCAGGCACCTCCTTTAACTAGTTCTGATAATGGTTTGATTTCTTTTTTCTTCTTCTTTTTATTTGAAGATACGAGTAAGATTTCATCCACATCTATACAATCCGTTTCCATCAAATCTCGAATTCCCATATTCGTACTTCCAATTACTTCGCGGACAAACTCCAGATTTAGATCGTAGAATTCTCGCCAAGTAAGAGTTCCTCCGCCAGTGCTTTTTTTGCGGCTTCTTCCTCTTCTTTGGAGAACCCAAGAACCCGATAGCGAATAATTTCCATAATCTGATTGCTTTCCAGAGTATCAATCCCATTTAAAATTGTTTTTCCAGTAACTTCTTTATCATCAAATAAACCGGCTACAAATTCTGCTTGAAGTTCCGAATAATCGCTTTGCGTTGGAACAGTTGGGTTCCCATCTTTGTCTTTTCGTTCTTCCAATTCTGCTTCTTTTCGGATATATTCTTGTCGTTTTGAAAAAGGAACAAAATCTGTCATAAAGGTTTTAACGTCACCGTTTTTCATGCGCAATTTCAATTTAATTGTCTTGTCCATAAATTTTCCTCCAAAAAAAGAGAGACTAATCATTTCTGATTAGCCTCATAATTTATTATTCTCCGCTTGGTGTTTCAGTTCCCAAAACCGCTGTTTTTAACGATTCCACGTTTTCTTCCCCGAAAGCTCGCATCACTGTCATTGATTCAGTTTTTGCGTCAATAGTGATATCACGTGACATCGCATTGTACACATATTCACCAGCTTCTGGGTTAAAATCCTCATCGTTTTTAGTGGCAAGTGAGAACCCATCGCGATTAAAAGAACCCGCTAAAAACGCAAATGCGACAGGTTCGCCATATAAGTCCTCTGATTCTGCTACTGCAGCACAATAAGGCGCTTCAGTATTTTTACCAAATCCATCAATACCACCGTCAGTTCCAAATGTCACCAACCCTAACAATTCTTGTTCAATTGCAAACGGAACATCCAGCAAGCCGAAGTTTGATGCTACATTACCCGTACCTTTTCGTACAATGTAGTATTCGCGATCGCCGGCAAAAACTTTTTGAGCTTCTTTTGAAAGTCCGGTTAATTCCATTGCAGTTGGCCCACCCTCTTTAGGTGTTCCGTCCAGCACATGAATTTTTTTCGTAGTGTCCGGTGTTAAGTCATTTTTTAAAACTCGAATTGAAAGTTTATCAAAACCATAAGTTTCCATTTATTAATTCCCCCTAATAATCTGTATCGTGTATTTTTGTATTTTTTCGATATCGCCGTGCATCAACGTATCGTTTTGTTTCTGCAAAGTACGTATCTAAGCCGCCCGTAAGCTGCCCAAATTCCATTTTTCGCATCACATCTTGTACTGCCTTTGCAATTTTTTTAGTCGTTAAATAATTAGTAGATTCTACATTTATCTGATAACTAAATTGCTTCGACATTTCCTTATTTGCCGCAAAGTAAGCAGAAGTAGAGGGACCTAAAGTCGAATCAATAATGATAAACGGTTTAGATGTATCCAACGTTTCAGGCGCTTCAAAAAATTTAATCCTATCGCTATCCACTAGACTTGCTATAGTAGTATCATTTTTTATAGCTTCGTAAACTTCCATCATCATATATTTCATCGACCCAACTCCTCTAACTCTGCGCGCATTTCATTAAATGCAGAATCTTGTATTTTATCTACAGCACCCTGTAATTTGCCAAAACCACGCGGGCGAATATAACGACCATTGCGGGTGTAACCAAATTCACTCAAGTGAACAAGCGGAGCTCGTTCTTTACTTGCCCATCCTGTTTCCACTCGCTTGGGATTGTTCTTGACCCCGCTGGTAATAACTAAATCATGTGTTTTCCCAGTATCGATATAGCTCGATACTTGTTGCTTCACAATTTGCTTATTTTTTTCACCTGTTTTTCGTAACGCCTTATTTATCACACGATTTGCGCGATTTTTACCAAGTTTCGCTTCAATATTCCGGATAATTTCATCAGTTCCCTTAACAGACACACTCATGATGTCACTCCTAAAATTATCTTGATAAATCGGCTATCTTTAGGATTTGGCTGTACGTCGATGATATTCCAACGAATAAATTTTTCTTTCTCATCAAGAAAATGAAAGTCTTGCAACTCAACAATATGTTTGTTTGATGGCTGATATTCATTTAACGGATCACGAATATTAATTGTGACTGCACGTTTCGTATTTTTCGTATTTAGTAACTCCCAATCTTTCATCGAGGGGTTATAGACCTCAGCCATCGCTTTGTGCAGAATCTTTTCTTGTGATTCACCAGGGAAAGGCCCATTATTCGGAACGTAAGCATAGAAAAAGACCGGCGTGCGAAGTTCTGCACCGCCAGTCTTAGGTCGTTTGTAATTTTGACTAATCGCCAACATCATCACCTGCCATCAAATCAAAACTAATATTCAGAATCGATTCTTGAAAGTTGGGATAAAAATATTCCAACTGGTCATTGTATGCATAACGACCGCGTTCAAAAATCAACTCTTTTCCACGTGGATATTCTTTCGGGTCAAAGCTTCCTACCAAAGTATGAATTTCCTCTTTGGAAGCAGCCAGAATCATTTTAAGATTATCATCTTCTGATGAATGATAAATTTTCATTCTAGCTTTGAATTCTTTTAATAAATCTTCATCCATCTAACCACCTACTTTGCTTAAAAGCATTGGTTTTGTATCTGATGATTTGTATACGATTCCCTTGTCATCAAGATATTTTTTGATTTCAGCGATGGTCCAATTTTCATTTGGTAATGCCACTTTTAGCGTGGCTGGATTAGGGTGTTTCTGTTTCACCTTCGGTAGTTAATTTTAACGTCCACACTGCCGTTGCTTTAATATCTTTGGCCATACCAAATGCAAATTGCTTAGCAGCATACAATTCTAAGTCTTCTAAAGCCAACGTTTGATCAAATTTAGAAATTTTAACACCACCAGCTACATATGCATCGTAACGGCCTTTGACAAAACTTGTAACTTCACCCGCAGTTTGAGCAATCGATTCAACAATATTAAGATTAAATGGTAAAGCTGTAACATAGACACCTGCAGCGCTCAAATGAGTGTATTGCGCACGAACTTCCCATGCATCTTCTGGATTCACTACCATTGTTACTAAGCCAGAAATCGTTAAAGGCTGACCATTTTCTTTTGTACTGTGGAATTTAAACAGTTTAGTCAATTCCTTAACAGTAGCCTTAGGATCAGCAAATGTAATCTCGCCTTGTGCAGCTTTTTTAGGATATGTTGTGACGCCATTTGAAGTGGTACCATTTTTGATGTCACGATTTAAACCGATTGGTTTATCTTGCCCGTCGCCATCTAAAAACGCAATTTCTAATGCCAAAGAGAAAACTTCGGTAATTTGCAAACGTACAAATCGCTCAACCCACGCCGGACCGAAATCAGTTAAATCTTTCGGAATGACAACAAAAGCAGTTAATTTATTAGAGATGGCTTCTTCATCGCTAAATGTCGCATCCAATTGACCTTTAATCTCACCGAAAATTTTACCCCAAACAGCAACACCGCTTGTTTCAGATTTCAAGAATTTCAAGCGCAGACCCGCATTTTTTAAACCAATTGCTGCTAATAAAGGATGTTGTGTTGTCAAATCTTCAAAAATTTGATCAATTGTTTCTTCAGGCAGCAATGTTTCGTCTTTGTAGCCAACTTCTGTATTGATAGCATTAAAAAATTTACGTTGAGTAGCAGATAATTTACCATCTGCGGCTGAACCAATCGCATAACTTTCAGCTTCTTTACGCGCCTCTTTCCGTGCTTCTGCCATCACATCTTCAGCAAGTGCGCTTAACATGTCGTTATAGGCTTCTCCTTGCTTGTCTTTGTCATCAGTAGATTTTACTAAGTTGACAAAAGCCATTTTTGCTTCGTTAAACTTTTCCATATTGTTCAATTTCATTATCTTTCCTCCATTTTTTTGTATTAAAAAAAGAACCTAGTGAACGGTGATTCGTTAACTGGTTCATCTTTTTTGTTTTTAATTTCATTTAGTTTTTCATCGATATAACCGTGAATTTCATCAAGATTAACTTTTATTTCTGCAACAGGTTTTTCCTGTTGATTTTTGAGTTCGCGAACTTTTGCAATAATTTTTGGATTAATCATGTTATTTGCCCCACTGGCAACCAACAATGGTTTCTCTTGACTTTCGAACATAACATCATCAGCAAAGCCCAATTCAACTGCTTCTTGAGCAGTCATCCACGTTTCACGATCCATTAAAGCTAATATTTCTTCGTGACTTTTACCTGTCTTTGCTTCATAGGCTGAGGCAATAGATTTATTAGATTTTTGTAAAATTTCGCTAGCTTTATCCATATCGTGATAATCGCCACCTGCTCCCATTTGAACATTATGAATCATAATTTGCCCAACAGGCGACATCTTAACCACATCGGCACTCATGGCAATAATACTTGCTGCACTACCGGCCATAATAACGTTAGCGGTAACTTTACCAGGATAGTTTCGCAACGCTGTATAGATTTCATTACCCGAATCAAGTAAGCCGCCATAGGAATTAATTGATAGCTCAACATCTTCATTATTATCGGTTAGAGCACCTAACACGTCGTTTGGGCACGTAGCTTCTTCTTCAAACCAATCATAAAACCACTTGTCGCCGTTGCTAATAATAGGCCCATTTACTTTGATTTTAAGTGTCATTCTCGCTTTCACCACCCTTCACATCTTCATAGTTTTTAGTGCGTAATCTTTGTTTGCCTTCGTTATCAGGCAAATCGTCATAACCCGCTTCGTTTCGAACCTCATCAACATAAAATGCGCCACTTGACACGATTTTGTCGATTGCTTCGGCCAAATCAAAAAGATTCGGTGATAACACATTTAGCACTTCAATTCGCTGACCTGCTTCATATTCAGACTTCGAAATAAGTTTTGCAGATAATTCATCTACTAATTTACGAATCAGCGGTGCTAAACATAATTTGCGGTATGCTTCCAAATTGCTATCTAATTCAGCGTTTTCTGCCATAATCAAAGCAGAAGGCACACCAATCATTCTGGCAACATCATTAATCAATGATTTTTTCATACGATCTAATTCATCCAGCGATTGATTAGTTACACCTTGCTTGTTAGTATACTCCTCGTATTCGAACCCCTTCATTTTTGGGACAATTGCCACCGACGACGTTCGGAAGCTTTTATAGATTTTGTCAATAAAGCTTTGAAGTCTTTGCTTACGTGAATCTTTCTCGTCATCGTTAAAAGAACCCGTTGTATCAACAGATACGCTCCCGCGAATCTGATTGTTTCGCATCGAAATTTCAATCATTCTACCGAATAATTCCCCGTAGTCATTAAACAGACCATCAGTGAATTTTTCGAGTTGCTCGTTGTTGTACTGTAGATAAATCACATCTTCCATCAAAAACGAGCGTTTAAATTCATAATCTTTAACAATAACATTTTTAAATTGATCATCATAAAGAGCATATTCTTCTCGATAAAAATCATCGGCGATTAACAACTGATTGTCGTCGCTTAATATGACCAAAACTTCGTTATCAAACATCAGCTTGTAAATAAATTTCTGCCAAAATAGTGTAGCGGACATATCCTTGTTCGGTCGTACATTCAAAATATAATCCCAGGGCGAATGAATCGCTTTTTTGTCTTTAGTAAATTTGAATTGAACTGTAGACATTGTTCGCCCGACAAAGTTTAAAACTGAATCAACCGCCATCTTTTTTAAATACACTCGTTGAGACGTTTCGTTTACGAATTCTAAATCCCACATCCACTCTAATTCTTTGTTTCGCTTGAAAATATCTGCAAAACTCAATGCTTTTGCCACTCCTCCACCCCCTTTCTGCTCTTATCAATTAACGGGCAAATCTTCGCCCCGATTTGTTTGCGATTTTTTCAGGCGGCTTTTTTTGATAACCCAGAGGCGTAGTGGTAACTTTGCAAAAATAAACTGTGTTACCGGCCATCACCGTTTTTTCTTGACGGTCAACATTTAGATATTGTGGTTTGTACATATTTTCC
Source organism: Enterococcus saigonensis (assembly GCF_011397115.1). Taxonomy (NCBI): domain Bacteria; kingdom Bacillati; phylum Bacillota; class Bacilli; order Lactobacillales; family Enterococcaceae; genus Enterococcus; species Enterococcus saigonensis. The sequence goes on from NZ_AP022822.1 coordinate 2,333,712, forward strand.
CTCCTAAAAATCCAAATCATCCATCAAATCCATGAATTCAGAAAAGCTTGCTGTTTCTTCAATAGATTCACGTTTATAAAGCGCAGCTATAAAGGCGTGGAAGCCATCCGTTTTCCGTCTGACCGATTCTTTTTTTAAAAAAGTACGATTTCCAAGCGAATCTTCTTTAATATACGAATTATTCACATACCAACGCATCATCGGATCATCACCAAAAATGAAACGTTCATTAGCAAAGCCATCTTCGATAATCGGTGCCACCTTCGCTTGCACACCACGTGGATTTCTTAAAAATTCATAAGTATAGCCTTCTTTTTCTAATAACGGCTTTAAGAGGTCCATTCGAAATCCATCCGCACAGACTAAATCAATTGAGTATTTTGTCCGCTGCTCATTTAGCCAGTCGATGAGGTGCTGTGGATCAATAGACGGTTCATCAACGATTGTGACCAAGCCGGCATCTTCCCATTCACGAATTGGTGCTTTCAATTTAAAGGAATCCAAGAATTTTTTTCTAGCAAAACTGTGCTGATGCCAATAAAATTTGTCATCAACTTTGAACAATAAACCCACGCTGACAAAATCCCGAATACTTGCATAGTCGAACCCTGCAACACAATGTGTTCCCATTGGAACTTCAATGTTTTGTTTTGTCGCCAGCAACTGTTCATGTGTCGCTATGTCTCGTTCGGCATCTCCTTCGGTGAAATTCATTCGTTTTACAACAAATTCCTTGCGTCCCGACGGCTCTTCCTCTAATTTCAAGTATTCTTTCATCACTGTGCTGTACAATCGTTTAGCATAGGGTGAATCTTCTTCAAACATCGGATTAGCTTTAGACCACATTTTCGGATTATCCATTTCATCGATGGTGTCTAATTTACAAATGAAGGGAAACAAGCGATCGTTCTTCGCTTCGCCAGAAAATATTTTTTGTGCTCTTTCCAAGATTCGGTCATAGAATCCCTCTCTCACATGGCCGTTTGTCCCGTTGTAAAAAGTGCGGGGGTGTTTAATCTTGCCTAACCCACTCCGCTGAATATCGACAATATCTGAATTCTCAAACATGTGGATTTCGTCAAATTCCAAGCAGCCATCACGGGCACTATCCATAGTTTTTGGATTATTAGTGCGATAGCTAAATATTGAATTTGTCACACGATTGGTAATTGCCATTTTTGTGAGGTAAAACTGTTGCTCTAATCTTTTTCGTTGAACCGTTTCGTATACTTCTTTAAAACTCACTTTTCCTTGCTTTTCGGAATTTGCTGTTATGGTGACGTCATAATTTTCTATCCCATGTAGGGGGCTAATAAAGAAAGAATCTCTGGCAGACATAAAACCGTTCTTGCCACCTCCACGCGCTATCGAGTTTAAAAACTCATCAAAAAACACCTCATCATCTTCTTTGCGATAAAGAAAAATGAAAGGTGTGATAAATTTTTGATATTTGGCTAATGGGAAGAAATTCTTCTCGGCATATCTAATAAAGTTTTGAATCATGTCTTCATCAAAATAGATATCATCTCGAATAAGGACTTCGTTTTTTAAATAGTTAATAAGTTGAATACGTTCTTTATTAAAAGGGATAATACCTTGCTCATATAAACTCACATACTCTTCAAAAAAATAAGGCGTCACAATAAATCACTTCCATCAGCAGAAGGCCCATCGTTTGGTTTTGGCACTCCTTCAGGAAGTAAATCGGATAATTGCTTAATAATACGCTGATAGGCAAGATCACGAGCATTATATAATTTGGCTGCCGGCCGCTCTCGTTCATATGACGGTGTTTTTTCCGATTGGGTGAACTCTTCATAATCACCATTATTCGTCAAGTCTTGCCACAGTTCATCTAGCGATACCCGCAAGCGTGCAGCCTGAACAATCAAACCTTCAACTACTTTTTTCTTTCCGTCAGGAATATCTTTGAATAGTTGCGTTAATCTATTTTTTTCTTTGTTCACTAATTTATCTCGTTCGCTAATCGCCACAATAATCTCACCTTCTTTGTATTAGTTTCGTTAGGGGGGTAGGGGTTACGCACTTTTAGTAAGAACATCTGCGTAGTTGACCCCATCCACCGGTTAGATTTTCTGTAATTTTTATGAAAACTTTTCATGGGGGGTACTTTCAACCCCACCATTCGTCTTGCCATTTTCTTTTTTTAGCTACACCACGGTAATTCATACGATTGTGTCGTTTGTTATGACAATCTTTGCACAGTGTTCTTAGGTTGCTTGGTTCCATTGATAACTCTGGATACTGTGCCAGCTCTTTGATGTGGTCTACTTCAAGCACTGCATCGGTTGTCACTCGACCTTCCGCCTTACACCACTGACACTCAAAGTGATCGCGTTCTAATATTGATTGCCTCAGTCGTCGCCATTCATTTGAAGTATAGAACCTTGCTCGTGATTGCTTCGTTGATACATCAATCATGGCACACCTCCAAAATAAAAAGACCACTCGCATGAGTGATCTAAACAGTTAATTTTAAACGGGAAACCAGACACCATCATTCAAGAGTTGATTTCAGGAGGAAATCTCATGTCATAGCTGTTCTGTCTGTTTCCCGCTTCTTTTGATAATACTAGTTTAACACCTTGACAGACCTCAAAAGTGCAATGATAGTGCAATAATTAATTAATTTCTCCTAGCTCTTTGCCTAGGCTTTCAATGAATTCATTCCGCAATAGATGACACATGCGTTTTGAATAGCCTACTTCTTCTGCTATGCCATCCCACGTTTTTGTTCGAGGCTTAGTCCAATACCACAATCGGATGATTTTAATCGTCTCTGGCTTAGCTGACTGTACAGTTTTATCTAAAGCTTTCTTGCGTTCTCTAAGCAATCGCAAGTGTTTGTCAGTCGCTAACTTTAGCCCTGCACGCTCCGTGGCAGAAGTAGCAGAAGTAGAGCGAGAACCTCCAACATTATCATCTGATTGCTGCCACGGATATTCTATTTCTAATTCAACTTGCTTAATATATCTTTCCATTGTTGGATAATCTTCAATTAATCCTTCTAGCATTTTGAATGTTCCTTTTTTCAACTGTATGCCTCCCAACTTGAAATCGTTGTAACTAATTCAATTATATCTTTGCTTTTAAAAAAATATAATTTGTAAAAATGCCAAAACGCCAATACATAAAACATACAAAAAAATTTAAAATACTACTCATTTATTGTTGACAATTACTATTCATACGTTATATAATATAAATGTAGATGAGGGAGATATAAAAAAAGGAGACGATTAATATGAGAACAATTATTAAATTCAACAAAAATACTGAAGTTAAAGAAATCGAAAAAGTTATCAAAGCCGTTGTTGCTAAATACGTTGTGAAACACGACCGTTACTCAACTGAAAAAAATAGTCAGTTTGAAATTACAAAAAATGATACTGAATATTATGTAGAAGGAAAACGAATTAACAGTCACTACATCGACTTACAATTATGCTACGACGAACTTACTGACGACGATGTTTATGAATTAATCATTGACACTCACGAAATTGGCGAATTTGAAGGTTATGTTGAAAACACAGAATTCTATTCACTTGTTTCTGTTAAAGAAGACAAAGCGGTTATTGTTGACGATGTAACATTCATAAAAACTAAAAAAAATATCAAACGCGCTGAACAATTATTTAGTAATTATGATTCAGAATCTTTTATTATTGCAGATTTTTTCATTAGAAAAGAAAACGATAAGTTGAATCAATTGAAAGAAACATATAGAAAAATTGGTTAAAAAATATTAATAATAAGGAGAGATCATCATGAAAACAAAAAAAGTAGAAACTATTCTAATCACTAAGCAATCCTCTTTTTATCAAAACGTGGGAGAAAATCAAGTTGGTTTTGAACTTAGCGAGTATCACAATCATGCGGTGGTTCTTACAGAATATTACTCTTGGGACAATCCGTGGGAAAACGGCGGTTTTTGGGCCCCTGCTGGTCGCAAGTTTGATATCTATACTGGATATGCAAATTTGAATGATTTGGAAACAAAAGCACTGATAGATGACTTAAAATCTAAAAACATTAAATTTTCTGTTGATTCACAAATTATTGAAGAATTAAAAAATCTTGCTTAGAAAAGGAGCGATAATATGACCTACCCTGTAACTAAATTTATTGAAACTGATTTAAAAATGTCGGTTTATGCATTCGCGAAACAAAGCTCAATCAGTCAGCAAACCCTGTCCACATGGAAGCAGCGTGATAAGCCCGTTACTTCCCTACCAATCCAAATTCTTGATGAATTTTCTTACTTTGCTGAAATGTCAATGTCTGACATTCGTAATAAATTAGCACAATACGAACTTGAAAATGAGTTAGCTAAATTAAATCAAACGAAAGAAGGGGAACATATGATTGATAAAGAAGAAAGTGTTAAATTAAAATCATTTTTAGATGCAGGTTACAAATTTGGAAAAGCACTATCTGCCGGCGGCGATCGCAAAAACAGTAAAATCCATCTTCAAAAACTATTAAGAGATAGTCCAAAGCAGGAAGGTGATTCACTTGATGACTTCTTAGAAGATTACTTTAAACTTTGTATCGCGTATAACATAAAAGCTTTTGGCGAGATGACAGCATTAACTCCAAAAAACAGCGTGCCTTTTATTCAAAACTTTTTAATCGGCGCTCATAATGCAACCTTCGCAGGAAAAAAGACTAGTTAGACTAGTCTTTTTCTGCAAATTCACGATTAATTTAATTGCCTTAGTTGCTGGCAAGGGTATCCTCCTTCTCATACCAGCCCCAATCGATATTATTAAAAATTGCTTGCTTAGCAACCTTTTCAACTTGTTCTTCGGTAAAGTCGTTTGGAACAGTAATTGTCTCGTAGATGTCATTACCGCCATCAGCGCTTAACCACACAATAATTTCTCTCATGACTGTTCCTCCTTGCTTCCCCACTCCGCAAAGGCTGCGAGGACTTCCACTTCTTGTTGCCGAGTTAGTCTTCTCAATGCAGTTCTAACTTTTGCTAGTTTTTCATTTCCTTTGAAAATTTCACTTCTTGCAAGATTTAGGTGATAGAGATTGTACACGGCTTTAATCAACGAACCATCATTACCGGCTATTCCTTTCAACCACTCCAACACGACCTGCTGATCGTCGGTGAGCTTACGCCCAAGTAGATAGTCACCGATACGATTAAATTCATCCAGTGTGTAGCGCACGTCCTTGACTTGGATGTACTGCTCGGGTTCGGAAAAGCTCTTGAATCCCAAAAGAGCGGCTTGTTCATCGGTTAAAGACATATCAGTGTATTTTTCTTTTCTCATTCCTCTACCTCCGTTAAATCGGACTGTAATTCGTCAATCAAATCGCAAATCACACCGCCATAATTTAAACAAATACCTTCCATTTTGGTTTTATGATGCGGGATAGAGGAATCAAACCAAGTTGCATTTTGAATGTTCCTATTCAAAGCTAAACTTGTTCCGGCGTTGTAATCTTCTACATAGTAATATTCGCCGATTTTAATCACTTGTCGTCGTCCGCTCATTCCGCTACCTCCTCAATCAAATCGCCCTCAACAAACTCAATAATTTTTGTAGCAACGACTTCTCTCTCCGGCTTGCTAATTCTTCGCCAAAGATGCTCTTGTAAATCTTTTGCTAGTTCCATTGATGCAAATGCTCCATAAAACTTCCAACTATAGTCATTCGAGATGTGGTAGTAGATTGCGTATATTTTCATACCTCCTCCACCGTCCCCTCAACCAACGTAGCGACCGCCTCGGCTTTGGCGCGGTCGTCAAAAGTAAACGCCTGTTTAAGATCTCCAACCCAGACTTTACTGATACCTTCTTCAACGTATTCTTTTCCCACCCTAAAACGCTTGAGATAGCAAGTGTCTGAATCTGCGGTCGTAACCACCCACCGCTTCGGATTGACGGTGTAGCCGAAAAGTCTGGCTTTAGCCATTAGCTCTTCGTCTTCTCTAAGGCAATTAGCAAGCAATTCGTAAAGCGACTCATCTCTAAAAGCTCTCAACAGCTCCGCTTGCTTCTCTGTCACTTCAACCTTCTCGCATTGCGGTTCGTCAATCTGCTCCAATTTATTGATGGCGATGTTGTATGCGATAATTCTTGCTTCGTTAGCAGCGTAACCTTGGCTTTCTTTATGAAAATGCTTCAAGTTTTCTTCTGATTTCAATACTTTGCTTTCTAAAATCTTGATCGCTTCGCTTACTTTCATTTTTGGTCCTCCTCGTCTTAAATCATTGCTTCAAACAGCGCCTCGAATATCGTCACCGGTATGCTATTGCCAGACTGCATATACAAGGCAGTTTTACCGTTAACGCTAGCGGCCGCATCGTAATCCTCGTCAGAGTAGCCTTGCAGTCTCCAGCATTCTCGCTCGGTTAGCAATCTAAACTTATCTTCCCCGATTGGCACAATACCGCTGTTTGGGCATCTGTTTTGTTTAGTTGTAATCGTCCAGCAATACTCATCTATCGGCTTTAACCGTCCTCCAAAGCCACTGTCGTTGCTATTTATTTTAGACAGCATAGACGGACTGCTAATCGTGTACTCGTCACTTACATCAGTCTCTAAAAGCTCTCGAATATCTCGCATTGCAGATCGCCGTAGGATGTTAAAATTAAACGCCTCGTTTTGGAGCATCGAGATTGTAAAAACTCGTTGCCGGTTCTGTGGCAATCCAAAATCCCTGGCGTCCAGTGTCTCAAAACTATTGACATATCCTAGGCTTTCCATTTCCTCGAGATACTGATTAAAATTAGCCCTCATGCGCTTATGGAGAACGCCCTTAACGTTTTCCCATATCACAATCTTCGGACGCCAGATGCCCATGTCTCGGATGATACGGAGCGTCTCCCACATGAGTGAGGAGCGTGTACCAGAACCTTTATCCGCGCCTCGTTTTTTGCCAGCAACTGAAATATCTTGGCATGGACTTCCGTGGATTAAGATATCCGGCTTTAGATTCCAGTTGACCACCGATTGCGTTTGATTCGTTAGTTCGCTAGCGAAAATGGCGTTATAACTGTCAACTGCTTTTTGGTCAATCTCCACATAGTCAATTGATTTCGTAGGCACTCCCATGTTCCGTAGCGCTACTCTCGGGCTTCCGATTCCGCCGAAAAGCTCCAGAATTTGTAGCATCTTCTCTCCCCCTACCCAAAATTAGCCAAGTAATTCAAAAAGTAGTATTTTCAAGCAGATTCACCGAATTTCCTTCCTCGAAAACTCCAATAGTAGAAATTTCAAGTCCGTCCAAAAAATCATGACGGGAACTTTCTCTCATAACAAGAGCATTTGCATGTTTATAGCTTTCTGCTTTGATTGGGAACAGAAATAGTTGCCCCTCCTGCGTGTCAATCAGTACATTGTATTTTTTCATATTTTCTACTCCTCAACTTTTGTAGTTTGAAATCTTCATTTTTGATGATTACAAAACCAGTTTGTTAATTTCGTCCTTAGCGGATTAACCATAATTAGCTAGATAATTCAAAATATAGTTCCACAGCTCGGCCCACTGCGATAGTGTTCGTTCAGCCAGAAAAGTAGCTGGCGTAGGAAATTTACTAGGCTGGCGTTCATCACCTACACCCCCGTACTCCCAAAGCCACCGTCGCCACGGTCTGTATCGTCTAGTTCGTCAACCTCTACCACATCCACGGTTGGGAGAGGCTGGATGATTAGCTGGGCAATTTTCGCACCCTTGGTAATTTCCAAGTAATACTCATCATTCCACACGTCACCGGATAGCATTGCATCTCGCACATCGCAAATGACTTTAATTTCTCCGCGATAATCGCTATCTATTGTGCCTTCCTGCACGCGTAGAGCTGTCTTAGATGTAAGACCGCTACGACCTTTTAAACGCCCGTAATAGCCTTCTGGGATTGCGATAGACAGCCCTGTACTGACCGTGACCGTCTCTCCTGCATTAATCGTGATATTCTCATCCGCACAAATATCAAATCCCGCATCAGATTGATGTGCCCTAACCGGCAGCACCGCCGTTTCGGTTAGTCGTTTTACTTTTAATTGCATTAAAATACCTCCACTTTAATCTTCTCCACAGTTCAATACGTAGTCCGAATCTTCAATCGCAGTATCATCACTCAATCTCCCTAATCCTTCCATCGATCAATTTCAACCACAGATATATTTTTAGTAGGTTGCGAATTTAAAGCTCGAATGTACACTTCTCCGACTTCTAAACGTCTGGCAATCTCAGGTATAGAGCCTTCAATTCTGCGGTTGCCTTTTTGATAGCGATATTTCTTGTTTCTACGCTCATATTTATAGCCTTGTATTATTCCATTATTTTTTCGTACTTCTTTATTAAAAACACTGGCACTTTTATCTAAAAACATAGCTGCCGCAATCATTGATTCAAAGAATCGTTCTTCTCCTGTATCGATATCTGTTAGACGTACAGACATATCTATTGTCTTTTTAGTTTTAGGCTTATTCTGTTTCATTTGTAACTGTTTCAAACGGCAAAATTCTTTAAACAGCGGCTTAAGCTTTTCGTTTCTTTCCTCTTCTGATAAATCGCTATCTAAGATTTCACATTGCCTCAAAACGATTTGATGTTTCTGTTCCTTAATTGTCATATTCATTCACCTCAAAACGGCAAATCGTCATCATTAATATCGATTGTCGTAGCTTCAAAGTCATTTATCGGGTTCACGCCTAAATTCGTCTGTGTTGCGTTTTGATTGTCAGGAGCGTAATTATTCGTTTGATTATTCGAAACGCCTGTATCGCGTGTATTTTGGCTAGAATTGCTATTCTTGCTCTCCAGTAGTTGAAAATTTTCAACTACTACTTCTGTCACGTACACTCGCTGTCCTTGTTGATTTTCATAATTTCGCGTTTGAATACGGCCGGTAACACCTAGCAGCGTTCCTTTACGGGCATAATTTGCTAAGGTTTCAGCTGGTTTACGCCAGATTACGCAATTGATAAAATCTGCTTCACGCTCACCATTTTGGTTCGTGAAATTACGATTTACCGCTAAAGTAAAACTTGCTGCTGCTTGACCGTTTGCGGTATATTTGAGGCCGGGGTCTTTAGTAAGTCTGCCAATAAGTACAACTTGGTTTATCATAAATTTAAAACTCCCTTTTTATATTTACATCTGTATGTTGCTATCAATCCTTTATTAACGTTAAAAAAATCTGCTATCTCCTTATTACCTTTACCGTTATCAAACATAGAAACCATTTTCATTTTATCTATTTTATAAAAATCTTTAGAATCCGAAATGCTTCTTACAATTACATTATTCTCCCTCAACAAACGACTTAGAGATTTGGGAGAAACTTCATATTTTTTAGCTAATGCTCTAAGTGAAATATCTGTATTTTTGTATTCATCAAGCAAATTCTTCTTGTACTTGTGTAACTTGCTAGGTATAAGTCCGATATCATATGCATGTTGCATGTTTCTTTTTTGATTGCACCACTCTAAATTTTCGACACAATTATTAAATGGATTTCCGTCCAAATGATTAACGATAGGCAGTTTTTTAGGATTTTCAATAAAAGCGGTAGCTACTAACCTGTGGACTTTAAAGCTTCTTTTCTTTTTACTTTTGTATAATTCAACTTTCTTATAACCTGTAGTCGTAATTGACAGTGCCAATATTTTTTTGTTTCTAAGCGACTTAACTTTCCCAGTATTAGATACTTCATATAAGGATTCATAGTCTTTAACAGGCTTCCAAACTGTATTATTAATCATCTGTTTTCCTCCACGTTATCTATGAAGAATTCTTCCATCATTTTTTCTATTTCCGCTTTTCGAGATGGACTACTTGCGGTCGTTTGCGCGTCCCAATTCGGCATTTCCTCACGTTTGACTGGTTGTCCATAGGCTTGCTGCGCCTTATCTTTTCTCGCCCAATTTCTAATTGTTGCAAGATGATTTTTATAGGTCTTGCCAGTTGATGCGATATAACTCGACAGTCGTTCAATACGGTCTTGCCAGTCGCTTGGGAACTCAGTTTGCAGTTTCTCCATGTCTTGATCTGTTAAAAGGACATTTTTATATTCGCCATATTTGTGACGAACAGGTTTAGCTTTCGGAGGTTCCTCCGAAGGCGTAATATCTTTTCTATCTCTATCCTTACCTAACCTATCCTTACCTAACCTAACCTGTGTATCCATTTGGTATGTCAGTTGGTTGTCGTTTGGTATACCAACACCATCTAGAGAGTATGATTTGTTATCTTTTTCGCTTAACAGCGCCTTTTCGTCTTGATACATCGTAGGTTTAAATCTGTCATTGCGAATATAGTTATGAATTTTCCAGTGCTTTATTACAATCACGCCACTCTCGAACGCTAAAATAAAATTTTTTGCCATCAAAATTCGCAAATCGTCATCTGACGAACCAATCATGCGCTGTATTTTTTTGGGATTATTAATAAATCCTTCATCATCAGCTCTCATCGAAAGATGAAAGTATAAGGCTTGCGAAGATAGTGGCATATCCAGAAAAGCGTCACTATCTATTATTGTTTTTGCGAACATTCTACGTTCTGCCAATTTCTACCCTCCTATCCTTAGTTTTCTTCGTTCTTCATCATTCAATTTTACGAGAATAATTCGATATTTTTTAAAGAATTCAGTTAACCCTACGGTGTGCTGTTCTGTATGATGAAATCGGCATAACGCCATAAATCTAAAATCAGAATGGTTAATTTTTCTCCTGTTTCTACCCATACCGACTGCATCAACATGTGCTATATCTGCTTGTTCCATACAAATGCAGCAACGTCGATATTTTAAGCATTGATAAAACCATGAATTTTCATCCAGTAAATAGTTATATACTTTAGGAAGTGGAACGTTATTTGAAATAACAAACTCGATTAGAAAATCAATCCATTTTTTTGCATCAGATTTAGTTGCTTTATGATGTTCAAACCATACGCCGCTTAATGCCTCATAGTAGTATTTCAAATCTATCTTCGACCAATAAGGATACTCACCTTGCCAACGCGCCACATCAGCAATTAAAGCGTGTGATAACGCATTTTGTTTAGCAGATATTCCACGATTATCTAATGCAGCTACTTCCAAATAGTTATCCTCTCCGTTGGCTAGTAGATGTAAGTATTCTTGATTGAATGCTTCTTCAAGTTCAATTGTTATTTTTCTGCCATCCGCGGATAGCAATTTCCCCATCATTGCACCGGCACCACACTAATACCATTTTCTACGAGGTACTCATTTAAGTTTGCCAATTTTTGGCGGCTTGCGGTTAATTGTAGAGTTACCGTCATCGTCGGATTATCATCCACTTCTGTTATCGGTACCGACGGTTCATTGTTTGCTGCTTGGATTAATTCACCAGTTTCAGGGTCAACCAAAGTTCCTTGATTCGTCTCAACTGCTTTTTCTCTTTCCATTTCGGCGATAGCTGCATCATATTCAGCTTTTTTCCGCTGCCGTTCAGCCTCCGCTTCTTTTTCTGCCTGTTCTCGACGGCGTTTATCTTCCACTGCCTGTTTAATTTTTTCCCGGATATCGGCTACCGACCACCCTTGATCAATTAAACCTGACCATGCATATGGATCTAGTCCGGCGATTTCTGCATAATCCGTAATAGTCGCCTTATCAGCCGCTATCTGACTTTTTTGCATTGCTACAATTTTCATTTTGTCGTGAATTTCATCAAGTATTTTCCCTTTAACTTCACCTTTTGTCGTAAAAGCCGTTTTATTTATCCAACTAGTACTAATTTCAATAGCTTCCGATTCAATATTTAACGGTTCAGCAATTTTTTCCATCTCAATTTTTATTTTTTCTATACGAATGGCTTTTTCTGATTCATCAAAAAGCTTAATTCCAGAATTAATATCGTCAGATACCTTCTTGATACGTTCAACATATCGCTTCATTTTCTCTTCAAAAGTATTCAACGGCTGAGAATAATCAGCTTTAATTTCTTTTCTGCGATCATCAATCATTTTGGCAATTTTATTCAAATCTATTTTGGCTTGTTTTGCCTCTGCAACATTTTCTGCATCAAATTTAAAGACTTGATTGCTATAGTGTTCTGTCGTCTGTTCAATTAAACTTTCTAGTAGTTCTTCATTTTCTATCTTGATAGTTGATGGTGTGTAACTTACCTCAAATTGCATATCTGGTACCGTTAATGGATTTTCTGTCATTGTTTTTGCCCCCATGGAATTGAGTTTATATTTTCTTGTTTTGGTTGAGTTTTATTTTGAAGATGTTTGGCATAAGCCTTTTTCCATTTTTGTAAAATTTGTAATGCTATCCCAAAATCAGCTTCCGTCATTTTGTTAATAGTCTTATTAAATCCAGATTCAGTTTTTAATTGACCTAAAACTTGCGCTGGATTTGAATTAGACATTGATGCTACTGTATGAATTAAATCTTCCAATGTTTTTACTTGTTCTTCATTAATAGTTTTAGGCGGTTGTAATGGTTTCTTTCCTTCGGTTTCTGGATCATCTCCCGTCGGAATTAGAAACAGAGAAGTCAATGCGTACTTAAGTGCACCAGTTTTAGCTTTGTAAACTGCTTTATCGCCAGCATCTTGACCATCGCCAAATCCAGTAAATTTTATTGTCTCCCCAGTGTCACCATCAAATATCGTATATTCGATTTCAAGTGTTACTAATTGCTGTGTACCTTTTTGTGTCTTGATTTCTGTTACAGATCGCGATTTTTCATCAGACAACATAAAAAGATTCTGTGCAACTAGTAAAGGTCGAACAACATCCTTAATATCACTTTCCAAAGCGTAGTCATAATTATGGAAATCGTTATGCCCATTTTTGGGAATTCTTTCAATTTCATTTGTAATTTCTGCTAACTTTTGTATTAGATTTTTCGTGACGCTATTTTTACTTACTTCGTTTTTGACATCATCCATGCTATAATCTCCTTATAGGTATTTTTGTTTGCGACTCATTGCTTCCCGGCGGAGTCGCTTTTTTCATGCGCTCGATATTTTGACGCGTTTTAATCGTTAAGTAGTTTGCTCGCCACCATCGATCTGCGATAATTTTTCCGATTTTTAAAGCTTCGGCTCTATTCATTATCTTCACCTAGTTCTAAACTCATTTGACGTACAACGGTTTTAGTGGCTGTTGATGGTTCCCAGTCGGTGATATAGTCTAATACTGTTTGAAAATGTTTTTGTCTTAGTTGTGTTCGAGTGCTAACCCCAGTAATCTTTTTGACGCCACTATTAATGTCTCTATGAAGCTCCCCACGTTGTTTATTCGTCAACTTTCCAAAGCTACGACCTACTTCTGCGACCCGTTGATTAATTCGGCGTGTGACATAACCATAATCGCCTGCACTCAAAACTATATTTTCTTCAAGGTCTGTTACACGTTCTTCAACTTTTTCTACTTTTTCACTTGTGTTTTCTTGATATTGAAACATTAATCGTAGTGCTTCTTGAGGAGACTGCGGAATTTTTAGTGATTGCTCTTTAATAACTGTTTCCATCTCATTAAATCGTTCAATGTAGGCTAAGGCGAATTGCGTACCTTTAGCTCCTGTCATTCGGGTTGAATATAATTCACAACCTCTTTTTGTTAAAAGATAGCAAGGTAGTTCCCGACCAGAAGCATCTTCATAGGTTGACTCAATAAATAATTCACTCGCCACACTTTTGTGGTCAGTAAGATGTTCCTTAATTTTAGTAATATCTCTTAAAACTTGGTCATGTCGTCTGCCAACCATTTCAGCAACTTCTAAACTTGTAATTGTTTTTTCTAATACATTCATACAAATTCTCCTTGATTGATTTTAAAGGCACTGTTTAATCCTGTTTAATTCCAATTTCAAACTCCATTGAAGCCAATTCGTCTGCCAACGTTTTGGCTTCTTTCAATAGTTCGACATATCTTTCTGCTTTTGACACCGCTTCTTCTACACCGATTACATCAACTTTTACTTTTAGTTTTTCTTCATTCATCCTGGAACCTCCTCTACTAATAAATCCCCTTCTCAACATCAACAATATGCATGCGATAGCCAAGCAACGTGGCTATAATTAAAGCTGAAATAACTGCAATCACAATTAGTGTTACGCTTAAACTGATACTTCCCATCCAAGCGAACAGTGCTGTAACGGTTGCTACAATGATGGTAAATAGCATTAGCATTGAGCATTTATGTTTTGTCATGTTTTCACCTCACTTGGTGTCGGTTTTTTCGACCGATACCGGCTAGCGTCCTTCCACCGCAGATACCAGATAAACGTGCCAATGTGGATGAACGTCACACCTGGGCGCATGATTCCTTGTTTAAATTCCGGAATGCTGTCCATCTCTTTTAGATAGTCGTAGAGTGTGGACTTTTTCAGCCCGTTGAACCGTATCATCAGCTCTTCTGGACGATCCCACTCTGCGGCTACTTCTTTTGTCTCAACGCTATGGATGAGTTCTTTTAGTGTTGGTTGCATGGTTAGTCCTCCTTTATAGATTGTTTTTGGTATAATTTCCTTATCAGTCAGTGGTCGGCTGAAATAATTGATAAGGGGGGTGAAAATTTATGAAAGACTATAAGTTAGATTTTAAATCTGAATTGCCTGTTGAGTTTGCAAATGAATTCAAAGTTGAGTTGCCAGCTAAGACTCGTACAGTATTTACCGTTAATCATGATATGGTTCTTCAAGAGTTTGAAGATGATACTGTAATATGCGTTACTCGTGACGATGAATTTTTGAGCATCTATTCAAACCGTAAATTCAACCAGACAATTCCAGTCAGAAGTAAGAAAGTAATTATTTCTTTTGAGGAATAAGCTTTCCTTCACCCGTCTGTGGATCATATTCTATTTTTGCTTCTGGATGTTTTCTTCTTGGTTGTTCCTTGCTACTCGCAATAGCTTGGAGCACTTTTTTTATTTCTTCTGGTGTTCCTTTGATGATTAGTTCCATGGTTAGGCCTCCTTTATTTTAAATACAACTCGCTCACACCTAATAAATCAGCAAGATTAACAAGGGCTTCTTTGTACGATTCTTGTAAGTCTTCAACAGTTGCGACTTTTCCGTCGATTGTAATGTTTTTAGCATCACTCAATTCAAACAAATATTTTAGAACATCAATTATGTTGTCATGTTCAATCATTTTGATTCCTCCAACAAGAACGAAATATCATCTCCGTGTTTTTCTGCCGTTTCAGCTTGTTTGTCAGTTATTCTCAGTTGATAGCTTTCAAAATCCGATAATTCTAAGCCTTGAACAAAAGATTTAGCCTTTTCGAAGTCAATGCTGCGGATATCTAAATAACTTGAAACATCATATTCAATGCCTAATTTCGTATAAATGCCTCGTGTTAAATGACCCGTCTTTTTGGAAAACAATTCGTTAGATACTCTTTTACCGAAAAGGTCATTAACCAACTTTGCAGACTTTTTACCGACTGCACTTTTTAATTTTCCTGCTTGGCGACGTGTGATTTTGTTTTCGTCTTTCATCATTTCAAATTGCTTTTTCGTTTCATCTCTCATTTCAACCATTTCGTCTCTTACTTCGATAACTGCTGTAATGACTTCTTGCATTACTTTGCTTTGGTCATCTTGACGTTGAAGTGTAAATTGCAAGACTTCCAAGCCTTTATTCTCTTTTCTTAAAACTGGCGTGTTATCCATCGATAATCTCTCCTTCTATAATTTTTGTTTTTTCATTCGGGATGATTTTCCGCATTTCGCTTACCCAAAATTCAACGCTGTTTACGACTTCGGAAAGCTTGTTTGAGGCTTCCGTATCGTACAAATCATTGATAAGTGGTTTAAATCTGAGACTTGCCATTTTCGTGTCAAAGAACGTTTCAATTTCTCGCATTAAATCGTTAAATTCGATCGTCGCTTTCACACGCTGGTCAATCGATTTTTCTTTTTGTTGCAAGGCTTTGATATTAGCTTCAAGCGTTTTAGCGCTTTCGGTGTTCTGCTCCAGCAAGTCATACTGCATTTTTTTCATTTTCAAGTCGCTACGGACTGATGAGAGCTGTTTTTCTAGTTGCTCGTTAGTCGTTTTCAGATTTTCATAATCAGCAGGAATCTTTTCCACGACAACTTTTTTCTCGATAACTTGCGGTTCTTGTTCCTGCAAGTCGTCAATCATCTTCGCTTGTGTGGCGATTTGTTCGTCTTTGGCTTTGAGTTGGCGTTTGTAAGCTTCAATTTCTTTTTTTGTTTTTACATCACCGTTCAGGATTGCTTCGGCAACTTCTGGTTTAGTAGATGGCTTTGAAATTTCACTTTGTAGTGTATTTGACATATTTTCAAATATATCTATTTTTTGAGGGTCTTCCGAATTTCGGAGAACATAATTATATTTATTTATATAGTCGTATACTTTCCAGCGTTTAAACCCTTTCGACTCATACCATTGTTGAAAGACACCTTCATTGTGGTTAGCTAGTATTTGTTGTTGTTTGTACAAAATCTCTCCAATTTCTGGCTGGTATTTTTTGTATAGTTCATCTAATTTTTTTTCGTTTTCTAAAGTAGATAGACGTTCTTTGTCTGTTAGCTTTGAATAGTCAAAACTCGCAAAATTAGAAGTTTCATTTTGTTCCAGGGAAAAATTCGCCAACTAGCCCAACCTCCCTAATTCTTTTTAACATCATTTTTTCAACGTCGTAGTTGCTAAATCTTATTGTTTTTATCCCAAATTCCAATTCTAAGATTAAGTCTCGTTTTTCATCTTTAAGTTTTTGAAGCTCCCAGTTATGACCGTCACCATCTATCTCGTAAACAACGTTGTTCTTTCTGTCATAAAAATCAGCCGTGTATTTCAAAACTCCATACTTTTTATAAGCTCCCTTTCCGAGACCGAACGTCACTTGTCTTTCTAAATACGGATATATCAGATGAAACGCGTTTTCGTGTTTAGTAAAACTTGTTTTAGGTTTGTTTCCCGCAAAATCAAAAAGTGAAAATGTGAGTTCCATCATTCCACCTTCACAATCAAACATTATCCTCCAAAATGTTTTTGCTTCTTCTTTTGTAGAAAACTTCATTTTTGGATAAGGGTTAAAGAAGCCATCATCTAAAGTTATTTCGTTCACTGTTTAACCTCCTTTTTTTCTTTAGTTCAAACTTTTTGAACTTCTAAATTAAAAAAATATTCGCCAATTTCTTCTCTTGGAATGTCTAGCAATTCAATAGCTTTTTGAAGTTCGGTGCTTTTCCATGGTACTCGGTTATTCAGCTTTAATGACAAACTTCTTTCCGACAAACCTAAAGCGATTGAAAAATTATATTGCGTTCCATATTTTTCAACAATTCTTCCTGACAACTTAGAATAATCAAAACTCATATTAGTCCGCTCCTTTCTAGTTCAAATGTTTTGAACTTTGTACCCAAAGTATAACCCCTGTATAAAACTTTGTCAACATAAAAGTTCAAATTGATTTAACTTTTTTATTGAACTTATGTTCAACAAGGTATATAATGAGTATCAGAAAGGAGGTATAAGATGAAGCAAACGACTCAACAACGACTTAATCAGTTAATGTCTGAAAGAAATTTAAAGCAAGTTGATATTCTGAATATGTCTTTACCTTTACAAAAAGAAACTGGAATAAAAATGTCAAAAAGTCATCTATCGCAATATGTCAATGGTAAATCCTCGCCCGACCAATACAAACTTTATTTACTGGCTAAAACTTTAAATGTGAGCGAGGCGTGGTTACTTGGTTACGATGTTCCAAAAGAAGATAAGGAAAATGATGTTCCTTCCATCGAAACCATCTACAACCAGCTCGATCAAAAACGCCAAGCAAAAGTTTACAACTTTGCTGATCGTCAATTAAGAGAGCAAAAATACGGTGTCGCTGACGCTGGTAAGATAGTGCCACTTAAACGACGCGAACCGAAACTAGTAGACATCTACGGACGGTTATCAGCCGGTGGCGGTGCCTATAATGATAAATCGGTCATTGAGACTGTGGAAGTTGATAGCGCCCCACCTAAGTATGATATGGCGTTTGTGGTGTCGGGAGATTCAATGGAACCGATGTTTGAAGATGGCGAAGTGGTCTTTGTCAATGAAACACAAGATATAT
Organism: Enterococcus saigonensis; assembly: GCF_011397115.1. NCBI lineage: Bacteria > Bacillati > Bacillota > Bacilli > Lactobacillales > Enterococcaceae > Enterococcus > Enterococcus saigonensis. Next base: position 2,351,790 of record NZ_AP022822.1, read on the forward strand.
TTAACGGACAAATCGCAGCGATAGAAATCAACAACGAAGCGTTTATCAAAAAGATTTATTTGGAAGATAAACGGATGAGGTTAGTATCACTCAATACGGATATCAAAGCTGATGGCAGTCGCCTCTACCCTGATTTTTACGCTGATGAATGTGACAACCTATTTGTTATCGGCCGTGTGATTATGTAAAAAAATACCCCAGTCGGAGTTCCAGCTCCGGCTAGGGTTACCCTTTTAAGGTATATGCTTATGTAATGTCAATTATACCAGAAAAGAGGGAAATGAATGAAAAAAGTAATGTTGGGACTATTTTTGGGGACAGTTTTACTAACCGGGTGCTCTTCCAACGAAATTGAGGGAAACATATCTGTGGACAACGATGAAGCAATCTACGCTTACGTTGGAGGCTCTGGCAAAAACATTGATTCTCTGGAAGCAAAAACAAGTGATGGCTCTATTTTTAAAGGTGAAAAAAATGGAGATGATTTTCAGATTGCTATTCCTTTTTTAGGTGTTGATCAAAACGTTACTGTAACTTTTAAAAACGATGATAGCTCACTGGACAAAGACGTAACGATTGATGCAAAAGAAAAAATCGACGACTACGAAAACTTTGCGTATATGATGAATTCCGTTATATCTTCTATCAACGATAATGCTAAGACTTCTTTTCCAGAGTCTGTCGATGACGGCTTTATGGATGTAGCAAGCGAAAATGGCGTGACTACCACTGTTAATGTTTATGACGGAAATATCATTGGCTTGGAAATGCGTACGGAAGGCGACGCCAATCAAGAATTACCTACGATTTTAGCAGCCTTCCAAGGCGTTTATGAGGCTGAAAACAAGCGTGTGGCTGAGGCATATAATAATATTTTGGAAAGCAAAGAAGAAACATCTTTTACATCAAATGGTTATGTATTTAACTTTGAATACAATGGCGATACATTGTTTGCTGATGTTTATAAGGATTAGGTGGTAATTATGGGGATATTTAATTTATTTACTAGCAGCCAACCTAAAAAGAGTACAAATAGTAGTAAAAACGCTTTGGAGCAAGCTGTCGATAACAACCATAGAGGTATGAGTTGCGAAAAATCAGGGAACATAGACAAGGCTATTATGTATTATGAAAGAAATGTAACTAACCGCTTCGAGGGGAATCGTCCATACGATAGACTAGCTATTATATATCGTAAAAGAAAAGACTATGACAATGAAGTAAGAGTATTAGAAACCGCAATCGATGTTTTTAAAAACATTAACTCAGGTCGGCAAGATGTAGCACCAAAGTTAGCAAAATTTAAAACAAGGTTATCAAAAGCAAAAGAACTGCAAAAGAAACAATAAAAAACACGTCCCCCTCTCACAAGCGACGTGTCTAACATAAATAAACGGCTAGGCTTATTTAGCTATGCCTATTATAACAAATAATAGGAGTTGATTACAATGTGGATGGAGACATTGCCAGACGGCAGATTTAAATATATTGAGCGCTATAAAGACCCGTATACAGAAAAGTATAAACGCAAGTCGATAATCTTGACCAGCGACAGCAAACAAGCGCAGAAGAAGGCACAGAAATTATTGGATGAGAAAATTGGCAAAGCCGAAGAGACGGCCACCTTGTCCGATATCAACCTCCACAATCTTGTGGAAGAGTGGTTTAGTCACCATCAAAAAGTGCATCGGATACGGCCTTCCACAATCCGTGCGTATAAGGCACAGCAGAAAGTTATTTTTGATAAAATCGATAAGAATACACTGGCTAAAAATGCAGACACGAAGCTCTTCCAAACATTTTTTGATGGCTTAGAATACTCAAACGACTATACTGCAAGCATCAAATCGCAGTTAAACAATATATTTAAATACGCCTATCGCATGGGATACATATCAGAAAACCCATTGGAAAAAGTCCAGATATCCTATGCTAAGAAGGATGAGGCGACACGAGAAAAAATCAGCAACAAATATCTCGAAAAAGACGAGGCTGAAAAACTAATTAAAGAACTCTACCGCAGGCCCTCTACCTATCGTGTGGGTAGGCTTGCAGAATTTATGTATTTAACAGGATGCCGCATTGGCGAAGCAGTTATACTTACACCCACCGATTTTAATAACAATTTGACTAGCGCATCTATCACCGGAACAATAGATTACGGAAACGGATTTCGTGCAGCTAGGAAAGGCCCTCCAAAAACACTGATGAGTAATCGGACAATCAACCTGACACCAAGATGTATTAAACTAGTAGAGAGATCTATCGACGAAAATAAATTAGACAGTCTGACACGCAACGGCTACTTGCCAGGTGAGTATGTATTTGTCACCAAAAACGGTACACCAATGATATACTCATCATTTAATCGTGCGCTAGTAAGAGCTGGGGAGCGTGTAGGTCTTGCACACAAAACGCTAACTTCGCACATCTTCCGCCACACGCATGTATCGCTATTAGCTGAAAACGGCATACAACTAACAGCTATCATGGAACGCGTCGGCCATGAGGATTCTGACATCACGACTAAAATCTATACTCACGTCACCAAACAGATGAAAGCAGACATTACATCCAAGTTGACAGAGATAGGACTTTGACAAGTTGCCCCTTTCGTGCCCCTTTTAGATTATGTATTGATGATAAATAAAGAAGGAAGCCCGATATTACAGGCTTCCTAAAGCTGTTTTATTTCACAGCGTCTTTTAATTGTTTACCAGGTTTGAAAGCTGGTGTAACAGATGCTGGGATTTCGATTTCTTCACCAGTTTGAGGGTTACGTCCTTTACGTGCAGCACGTTTACGTGTTTCAAAAGTACCAAAGCCCATAATTTGTACGCTTTCTTCAGACTTCAATGTTGATTCAACAGTATCGATGATGGCAGCCAAGACAGCAGTTGCGTCTTTTTTAGTAACCCCTGATTTTTCAGCAACAGCTGAAATTAAATCTGCTTTGTTCATTAATAATTCCTCCTACTCGGAATAAAATAATTAGGATTTTATCTAATCCTTGTCTTTCATTCTAGCAAAACCCTTGATATGGCGCAATAGAAAACACTTTCTATGATTACTATTAAAATAATTGTAACAATCTTAATAATAATGTAACAGCATTTTTTCAGAAAATATCACAAGGGTTATCATTTGTCTTTTTAAATAAAATCTGTTTTTATAGTAATGTTTGAGTTTTTTTGCTTCCTTTATTGCACTTATTTTAAACTCAGACAAAAATTTGAGGAGGTTTTTTATTTGGATTATTCACTAATGACACGCCTAGCAGCCGAATTTGTCGGTACAGCTTTTTTAATTATGCTAGGTAACGGCGCGGTAGCAAACGTCGACTTGAAAGGAACAAAAGGATACGGCAGTGACTGGATGTTGATCGCTGTGGGTTATGGTTGTGGTGTCATGATTCCAGCCATGATGTTTGGTTCAATCAGCGGCAACCATATTAATCCAGCTTTTTCAATTGGTTTAGCTGTTGCAGGTATGTTCCCTTGGAGTGAAGTTTTGCCTTATATCGTAGCGCAATTGCTTGGTGCCATTATGGGACAATTAATCGTTGTAGCGTGTTACAAACCTTACTACGATCAAACAGAAGATACAAATCATGTACTTGGAACATTTTCTACGATTAACAGTGTCGGTTCAAAATTAAATGGTTTTGTAAATGAGTTTTTCGGTTCATTCATTTTATTCTTTGGTGCCATTGGCATTACCAAAGCGCCATTTTTCCAAAACAATTTAGGAACTGCGCATTTTGCTTTAGGATTTCTAGTTTGGACATTGGTAGCGTCACTGGGCGGACCAACTGGACCTGGTTTAAATCCTGCCCGTGATTTAGGACCTCGAATTCTTCACAGTATTTTACCTTTAAAGCATAAAGGTTCTTCTCAATGGGACTATGCTTTTGTACCAGTTTTAGCGCCAATTTTAGCCAGTATTGTCGCAATTTTACTATATAAAGGGTTATTTTTATAATCAAAATTTGACAACCTTGTTGTTCTTTTTAAGATTAAGACAGCAATTTGATGAACCAGTGCTACACGCTAAAAAGTTGTGCCAAATCCTTTTAGAGTTTTGGCACAACTTTTTTAATAATCAATAATCGTAACGGCTTGCTCAAATTCGCTTTTCAAATATAGCTTTTGATATTCTTTAAACTGAGCTTCGTGTGTTTTTAATACTCCCCGTAATTTCATAGGGTTATATTCATTCACAAATTTATTTTCCAAAACAAATTCCCGGGTTAGCTGCCATTCAAAAAAATAGCCAAAAGGACGACAACTATAGCGCGTCCCGTTTATTTTTTTATCCTCAAAACGACGATGGGTATGACCAAAAACCACTTGTTTAATATTATCATATCGGTCCAAAAACGTTCCTAATTTTGCCGAACCTAAAAACGCATTTAATTCATTCCAACGTTGTAATTTCGGATCAGTTTGGTACACAATAAATTCTTTTTTCGGTACAAAATGGGTTGCTAAAATTACTTCTTTATCGTTTTTTTTTAAGCCATCCAAGAGAATTTTTAACCGACTTCGCAAGTGCTCCTCTACCTCCGGATCACTGCCGTCTCGTTTAATGACGCGATCATACCAATAGAGTCGTTTCACAGCCGCAATTTTCTTTTTATCTTGTAATGTTGAAAAGCGATAATCATACCATCCATTGTAGCCCACTAAGACCGTTTTATGGTTTAAAGCCAAAGTTTTTTGATTTAAAAAAGCTGGATTTGAATAATCTTCTATTTCCTCACCTGATAAATCAGCCATTTCGTGATTGCCCCAATTAAATGTAGTCGGTAAATACTGTTCAAAATACGCTACAATTGCTTGCGCTTTTTCTACTTTATTGGCTAAATCACCGGCAAAGTGGAGCCGATCTGCTTTCTTTTCTTTTAAAACGAACAATAGTTGTGCTAAATCCTCCGACGCCAACCGATTAATATCAGCATGGAGGTCACTAACAACCGCTAATTTTCCCATCACTACCACCTGCAATTACTTTGTCAATTCGTAAGATAGGAATATTATTTGCTAAAATGCCACTATCCCCTTTTAGTTGCAATGTCTGGAGAGCTTTATTTACTGTTAGACGCGTATTTTCTTCCAAATAACGCTCTGAACTTTTTTTAATTTTTAGCGGTCCAATCGCCGTTACTAAGGTTTCATTGTACACATCAAGTCCGCTGGCCAAATAATTTATTGGCGTAATGATAAGACGAAAGTTCAAATCCAACCGACAGCTCAATCCTGTATTGGCAAATGGTCCATCCCCATCTTCAAAATCCAAATAAATTACATCTCCTGGTTGCATTTTAGCACGGAGTAATGCTACCACTTCAGTATCAATTGAAAGTTGCATAATATCATTTCCTTTCAAACCATTCGATTCTAAAATTATATTCCTTTAAAAAGAGCACTAACTACATCGTCCGTTTTTGCCAATCCGCAGCGGTAATCATGTACAACGCCTCATCGATTAGCTCACCTTTCCATAAGCGACTACTTTTAATTTCCGTTACTTTTTTCATTCCAATCTTTTCCATCACCCGACCAGATTTAGCATTCTCCAAATTATGATAAGCATTTATAGAGACTAACTTCATCTTATCAAAGCCTAAAACGAGTAAAGCAAAAGCAGCTTCTGGCATTATTCCTTGGCCCCAGTAGGCTTTATTTAAAGTATAGCCTAGTTCACCACGACCATAAGTCGCATCTACGCGCAAATCAATTGTACCAATCATTTTACTGCTCTTTTTTTCTTCGATAGCATATTTGCCTAGAGGCTCTGCCATAAAATAGTTGGCAATAGCAAATTGCGTGTCTGCTAAATTCCGATGTTGTTGAAAAACATAACGCGTTGTTTCTTCATCACTTGCGTATTCATACATATCCTTGGCGTCAGTCATTCTAAGAGGACGTAGCCGTAAGCGCGTCGTTTCTAACACCGTATTTTCAGCAAATAACAACGGGATATTAATAATTTCTTCCATCTTGCACCTCTATTTCTTCCTTGATCTCGGTTCCTCGCAAATACATTTTTTCAATCGTTGTTTCCTGCCACTTCTCAGGAGATGTGACAAATAGATCTTGGGATAAAACAATCAAATCTGCACTTTGACCAACTGTCAGCATAGCTGTTTTATCTGTTGGTACCATACCAGCTGCAGATTTTGTATACAAACTAAATGCGGTGATAAAATCTATTGCCTCATTATGATTTAAATCTTCTCCGTTTGCACCAACACGTGTAACAGCACAAGCCAGACTGGCAAAAACATCATCAGGTTTAATCCAAGCTGTTGCAGGTGCATCAGAAGATAAGGCTGTTGGTACACCACTTTGTAACATAGAAGCGAGTGGATAACACTGCTTCAAACGCTTTTCATCTAAATTTTGAAAATAAGAAGCGTACTCTGCATATAAGAAAATAATCTGGGTGACAAAAGCAAAGTTCATTTTGGCATCATGAAATTGTTTTAATAATTTATCATCTAATATCGTCGCATGTTCAATTCTGACAGAAGGACGATTCATTAGCCACGGCTCTAAATTTCCGTAAGTATCTAAAATTAACTGAATAGCGGCATCTCCCATGGCATGAATGGCAATTTGACATTCATTTGCTTTCGCAAATTCATATGCAAATTTCAAATCTTCCACTGTATTAATTGCAAAACCCGTGGTAGTGGCATTTTTATACGGTTTTTTAACCCGCGCGGTTTGATTGGAAATTGTTCCATCCATAAATAATTTAATGCCTGCTACATGAATACGCGGATGGGAAGAGCGCGGTAAACAAGACAACTTAAGCCTTTTTATTTCATCAATAGAATAATACAAATAAACGTCTTGTAAGAGACCCCGACGAGCCGCTTCAGCATATATTTTTGCATAATCATATGGCTCAACTAAACTAATCATATCACTGATTACACCAATTCCACGTTGACGATAATGCGTTGTTAGTCTTAACGTTTGATTAACCAGATTTTCAAAAGTGTCTTTTTCTTTTACTTCTTTAATTAGTTTACTAGCACCATTTTCCAACATCACACCATTTGGTTCTCCATTTGCAAAATGTCCAATCATACCTCCAACTGGATTAGGGGTATCTGCCGTAATACCGGCTAACTTCAAAGCTACCGAATTCACCACACATGAATGACAATCTGAACGTAAAACATAGACAGGTTGCGTTGTAGACACTTTATCTAAATCGGCAAGTGTCGGCGTACGACCTTCTGCAAGTTTTGATTCATCATACCCCCAACCTTCGATCCACGCATCCTTTTTGCCTACTTGAGAAGAATTTCTTAAAGCTTTAATCATCTCTTCAATACTCGCAACATTCGGTGGAGTACAAGCAATACTTCCCAACGTTTCAGAAATCCATAGAGGATGTGTGTGAACATCCCAAAAGCTTGGCAAGGATAGACGCCCATTTAAATTAACCACTTCATCTGCATGACGCAAACGTGCCGAGCGACTATCTCCCAACCAACTAACATGATCGTCAGTTATTTCCATTGCAGAGACAAATTTTTCACCAGTAAAAATTTTGCCATTTAATAAAATACGCTTCACAAAAATCCCTTCTTTGTCCTTTTCTTTTTATTATAGTACAACGAACTTTCAAAAAGGACTAAAAAAAAGACGCCAGCTATCCTAACGCTGTCTACAGGCACATTTATAAATGAACCTTCAGCTATCTGGATAAGGCGTTTTTTTATTACTTATGAACGTTTCATTTGGCGAATTTTAAAAAATCTAAAACTAACTGGTATAAGAGCTACCAACAGGATTAAACCGATGATTTGAACAAGAGAAAGACTGTCGATATATGTACTGACCAATAAAAACACAATAACTAACGGCAACAACATTTTTTCTCCCAACTCTTCCAAAAAAGACCCCTTCTTTCTTATTAATGACATGAACTTCAGGTTAAGATCATAGACTAGTCGTAAATAGTATACCCCTTTCATTTTCAGAAAAAAAGATAATTTTCACCACAATCTCTTTAAACAAGTAAATGCAAGCATTTTCTTACCTTTTCTTTCAAACATGTTATAATTATGCTATCAGAATTATTGGGGGAGACGATATGACAGACGAATTACAACAGCACTTAGATAAAGGGCGCTATGGTACGCCGTTAGTTAATCCTGATGAACAACATAAATATATGGGAACTTTTCGTGAACGTTGTTATTTAAGCATGACAATTGCACAAATGAAAAATTCTACTGATAAAGACAGCTTTTTAACGGAGCTAAAAAAACACGAAGACGCTACTATTCTTTTAAATGGTCAAATGCCTGAAAGCCTACAAGGAGAATATATTCAACTTGCAACTAAAAATAATGCAAAATTTACCGTAGTTAATGATTTTGTGGAGGCTAAACCTGAGAGTTTCGGGTTATTATTAGTGGCCAAAGAAGCCGTCAATGAGCCAGTAATCGATGTGGAGCAAAAGTATCCTGAAGAAGATGACAAGAAAAATTCTAATAAATCACCTGAAAAGAAACTTGGGTTCTTTGATCGTTTGTTTCATTAAATGAAATGTAAAAATAAAAAATAGATTATGCCGTTAATAATCGGCTGATTTAGGAGGGATTGCTATGATACAACCAGAATATGCCGATCTAAAAACCGAATTGTTAGAAGCACTTGATACACATATTGATATTTTAAAAGACGCTTCTTACATTCAACCAGATCACTTGGATGGAATCATGTTCATGATGCGCAGCTTTGGCTTTATGTTGGACCGTGCTCCAAAAGTTCTATCTTGTGATGATCCAGATGAAATGAATTACTTGATGTTTCAATACTATAGTTTACTAACAGAGTTGAAATACAATCTAACCTTGAACTTTCCTTATGCCAAAATCAATAACAAAAGCCTATTAGAAATAGTTGATGCTTTCCCTACAACTTACGAAAAAGAAATGAAAGACTGGTGGGAAGCAACTACTGGTTTAAAAGTTGAAGAAACCAAGCAAACAATTGAAATTAAAAGTTTTGAATATTAAAAGTAAAAGCAGATACTCTACGGACAATTTAAGTCGGGTATCTGCTTTTACTAAATTTAATTTATCTCTGGATATAAAAATTGTAGCACGTCCATTGTTAAACGTCGGCTCTTCCCACTAAAAGGATAGACATGCATGTGCATCGCTGGATTAAAATTAGCTTCAATAATCCCATAAGCTTTTGGTTTATTAGCAGACTTTTCTTTATCTGGAATAATTAAATCAATACCAGAAATCTTAGCCCCCAAGGCTGCGACAGCATCTGCTGCTACCTTCTTATAATCTGCTGAAAATTCATCTGTCACATCAATAGAATCTCCCCCGGTACTAATATTAGAATTTTCCCGCAAATACACAATTTCGCCATCTTTTGGAACACTTTGAGTCGTGTATCCTTGTTCTTTTAACATTAATTTTTCAAGCTCACCTAATTGAATTAATTCTAATGGCGAACGGTGATGTGTTCCTCTTAATGGATCTTGGTTTTTTACAGCCACCAACTCAGCAATTGTATGTTTGCCATCACCTACAATATTCGCAGGCACGCGTAACATGATAGCTTTAACCTCGTTATCCAACACAAAGAAACGGTATTCCGTGCCAGCCATAAATTCTTCCACTAAAACAGCAGTATCTTCAGCAAAAGCGATTGCCAATGCTTCTTTAAAATCTGCTAAATCAGCACCATTTTTAAAAATAGATATCCCCAAACCATAATTCGTAGATTTAGGCTTTACCACAAATCCTGTTTTGGCAAACTTTGGATAAGCTAACATTGCAGACTCCATGTCGCTAAATTCCATTCCCTCGGGCACACGAAAACCTGCTTTAGCTAAAACTTTTTTCGTTACAGTTTTATTAGCCATGATTAACGGTACAACATAACTGTCTTTACTAGTCATATTTGCATTCTTTACATATTCTGTTCGACCAGCAAAACGTAATTGTAAAAATTGATCTTGTTCGTCCAAAACTGTTACATGTACGCCTTTTTGAATAGCATCAAACATCATAATTTGAGTTGATAATTCCATCTCCGTAAACCCAGCTAACTGATAAGGTTTAGCCCATGCTTTTTCTTGATTTTCTTTTGCGATGTCCCTTCCCCACTTTATCGCATTTTCTTTTGTTGCTTCATATAGTCGAGCAGCAAAAGTTTGGTTCGGATCGACAAAGGCATTCTCGACAAAAGCAAAAAAATCGGTTGGAAGTGGTAATCTCAAATCCTTTGCCATTGCTTTTAGTCCTGCCACTAAATCCATTCCTTCTTCTACATATTCTGTCAGGCGATCAGGACGCTCTAAAGCGACAAAATTATTAATTGTATCTCCTTTTGCTACCCATTCATCAGCCGCAGCATTTTCAGGCAAATACAACATATACAGCATAAAAGCATGGAAAAATTCCACTTGCTCTTGACTAATACCAAAAGGCGTAAAAGGATTCAAATCGATATTGCGTAGTTCAATATAGCGAATACCAGTTTGTGCTAGGTCTGAGACTTTTTTTCCACCACGTAGACGAACCGGAGCATAAAATTCTTTTTCTTCTGAAAGTTTGCCACTTTCCACCATCTGTGCAATATCAGCTAGATACTTTGCTAAGCTTTCATATGAAACATGGACATCATTATGATTAGTATAGCCAAAACGACTGTTACGAATACTGCGGACAGGTTCATCCGGTGCATCTTCTGCCATAAAATAGCGTTCATTACTCATTGGTGTAGCCCCAAATAAATACGTTAAAAACCAACGATACCGCAAATAGTTCCGCGTAACTTTCAAATATACTGCTGTTTTAAAGTCAGCAAATTCTGTATATTCCGTTTGGTTCGCAAATAGATTTTGTAGTAAATCTGCACCAAACTCGAAATTAAAATGAATTCCTGATACCATTTGCTTTCTTTTACCATAGGCTTTAGCTAGATAGCGACGGTATAAGACATCTTCAAAAGTATCAAGTTTCGCAATAATAATTTCTTCGTCTTTTTCCGGCAAATCAGGTGGCATACTCATCGGCCACATTAATTCTTCTGGTGGCATGGAACGGTAAGCAACATCATGAAGCGCCGCTAGCCACCGCATTAATTCTGTCACTGTTTCTGCCACAGGTGTGACTAACTCCAATTGCGTTTCAGCAAAGTCGGTTTGAATATAAGGGTGGTAGGCACGATTGCCTAAAACGTGAGGATGATCTGTTTTTGCAAGAGTACCAGCAGTTGTAATACGTTGACTTTCTTTTTCAACACCATAACGGGCTTGCCAAAGATAGGGTTGCACCGCTTCTTGATGTAGTAATTCTTTAATTGTTTTCATAAGCAGCTTCCTTTAAGTTAGTTTCATGCTCATTATATGTGAAAGAACGTATAAAAAAAATGGAATTGCTCAAAGTTAAGGAAAATCCCATTTTACCTTAACTTTTCAACCATTCCATTTTTTATTTGATTAAAATTTTTACTATTTCATTTGAAATAGACCAGCTTTACTGCTCAACAACTCTATTTTGATGTGCAGCAGCTAAAGAGTATCCCGTTAAGGCAGCAGGTAATCCTAAAAGTAGAAAGAGACGCCAATCATGAAAATCATTAAAATATACAAGTAAAAAACCTATTAATGTTAACCCAAAATAGCACTGCACTTTCCCCATCGCTAACCCCTCACTTCATCATTTTAAAGTGTCGTTCCACTTGTTAATAGTATTAATACCCAATAAGCAATCAGGCCTAAAAGAATCGCCGCAATAATTTGCAGGATCTTTCCAATTATTTTTCTTTGGTCCATGATATGCCCTCCGTTTTCAAACCAATACCCAAACAAAAATTGCCACCTGTAATGTTACTTGTCTCACTTTTTCTATAAAATATAACAACAGTCGTCTATATAAATAACTACAACCTCTCACAAATTTATTACACTTAAGTATAAATCACATCGGTAAGCCTTTACATTTGATTGAACTATAACATCATTATAAAATAGCTATACAAAAAAATTAAAATGCAAATTCCTATTTTTTAATCGAATTGGCGTGACAAAAATTATTTAAAATGATAATAGCCCATTACAGATGTTTCTGCTCTTTTAAAGCCACTTTGTTCATAAAAAGATTGCAACGTTTTCGTATTATCGGTTAATAAAACAGTTTGCCGCACATTAGGAAATTGATTCATTAAGCTCGTTAACAAACGCGTACCGACCTTGCGCGTTTGCCATTCAGGCTTCACCAATAAATCTTGAATATATAAAATAGAAATACAATCACTAATTCCTCGAGTCAAACCTATTAACTCGTTATCTTGCCATGCGCTAATAACAGCAGTTGAATTGTAAACAGCTTGTTGCAAGTTCATGGGATCTTTGGTATAGCTTGTCCACCCCACACTTTCATATAAGGCGAGTAAATCAATTTGTGAAATATCTTTATTAGTTTTAAATTCCATTTATTTACTCCTAAAATGGTCCTGTGACAACAACTTTACCATTCATATGACCTGATTCCACCAAAGCCGTTGCTTTTTTTAAATTTGTAGCATTAATGCCGCCATTAATGGTTTGAGTTAACGTTGTATGGAGTTCGCCTTCATCCACAAGTTGCGCAACATGTGCCAAAATTCTGCCTTGACTTGCAACGTCTCTATCAAAATCTGTTTTTGTAAACATGTATTCCCAATCAAAACTGACTGACAGATTTTTCCATGCTACTAAAGGTAATGGATCTTTTACTTCAACAATTGTACCGACGTGTCCTAATGGTGCTATCAGCTTACTAATGGTATCAAAGTATGGGGTAATCGCATGAAGCACTGCGATATAATCAAATTTTTCTACTTTCGTACGCGCTAAATTAGTTTGCAAATCCCCATGATAATCAATCGGAAAATCCACTTTGTTATAGCGTAACCACTCAAAATTATGTGGACTACTTGTACCATAAACAGTTAAACCAGCCCAATGCGCTAATTGACTCATAACAGAGCCTACACCGCCCCCACTATTAATAATAAGGAGTTTTTTTCCTTCATTGGCTTTCTTTGCCGCTACTAGGCCAAATTTTTCAAACAATAATTCATAAGCTGTCAACGTTGTTAAAGGCATTGCCGCAGCTTCTGCTTCAGTTAATGTTTTAGGAGCCAAAGCACAAATACGACGGTCAACCAATTGAAATGCTTGATTACTACCGGCACGTTTGGTTGTGCCAGCATAATAAACTCTGTCACCAATTTGAATATCATGAACGTTAGCGCCGGTTGCCACAACTTCACCTACAGCGTCAAAACCCAAAATTTGTGGTGTTGCGGTCTTCGGCGCTTTTTGTCGCAACTTGGTGTCTACCGGATTCACAGAAACCGCTCTAACTGCTACAAGTAAATCATTATCTAAAGGCTGAAGACGTGGCACCTCGACATTTTGAAAACTATTAGAATTACTTAGTGGTAATCCTTCATAAAACCCTACTGCTGCAATTTTTCCAGTCATACTTCCACGCCCTTTCACAAGAATATGTTTTGCAAAAACTCTTTTTATTTAAAGTTAGTGTAACAAATATTTAATTTTTATACCTTTATTCACGCTTCGTAAAAGCGGTTTTATCAAAAGTTAAAAGAAATGTTAAAATTAGAAAAAAGACTGTAACCAGAGATAGAAAAAAACGTATTTATAGTAAAGGGGGGAAAAGATGAAGTCAGAGTTGGCAATTTTATATCAACGCTATGCCAAAGAATGCTGGCTTTATAGTTTGAGCTTGACAAACGATGTGATGCTTGCAGAAGACTTAGTCAGTGATGCCTTTTTTAAGCTTTTAAATGCTTTGGATACTTTAACAGAAGATAAGGTAAAGTTTTGGCTGTTACGGGTAATCAAAAACCATTACATTGATTTACAACGTAAGAAAAAACGTTGGCAAATTATCCCCTTAACAAAAACAACGTCACAAACAATTTCTGATTCTGACTTTTCACCTTTGGACCAACTTTTACATAGCGAGAAAAAAGTACAATTGTACCATGCTCTTGCCACCTTACCGCAAGCCGAACAAGAACTACTCTATTTGTTTTACTTTTTTGACTGGCCTATCAGAGAAATTGCTGCCTTTACAGAATTATCTATTGGGCAAGTAAAGACGCGTCTGTATCGCAGCCGCAAAAAATTAAAGGAGCTGTTACAAGATGAACCAACAAAATTTTGACTTTGAAAAAGTACAACAAAAAGTGCAGCAAAAAAAATACCAACAAGGAATACTGCTCATATGTAGTGCTGTAATTGTGACGGTACTACTATTTTTAGCAGTACCTAAAATTTTGAATCATTTTTTTTACAATCCGACTAGTCAAAACAGTTATGTAGAGAATAATCAGTATATCATCGATCGCCAGTTTTATAATGAATTGACGCTTCCAAATTATGATATGACAGATGTAACGATAGAACAAACTGGAGTTGGAACTTATCAAATTAAAGAAACTTATAGTTACAAATACGATAATCAGATAGTCGGTTCTAACACAATCGAAATTAAGCGAAATAAACTTTACTTGCGTAATTCTGACTTTCATCCCTTTACACCACCATTTAGTCAGGAAACAGCACCGTCAAACCAACTATCTGATCAAAAAATAGCCAAAGCTGATGAAGCACTTGCTAAAAGTAACCTTAGGGAAAACATCAAACCTTTGCCAAAAAGCACTTACGTCAATGTAAACCTTGTTTTTAAAGAAGATAAAAGTATCGATGCCTACCAAGAGTGGCTACGCGTCAATACGACTGGTGCAGATACTTTATGGCAAGCAGTGCGTCCTTCGCAAAAAACAAGCGATGCGGCCAATAATCCTGTTGTCGTAGGCTTTAACCCTGCTGGTAGCTTTTCTGGTATCAGCGTCGGTATTACAAATGAAAAAAAATTGAATGAAGATTTTCCTCTATTGATTAGCTATCTAGCAAACACAGAGCAAAATCAGTGGACTGAAGAAAAACGGCAAACTACTCATTTCAAATCATTGCTTCAATACTTAATCAAAAATGAGCGTTTTCTGACGCAAGATCCAAGTAAAATACAAGCTACAACTTTAAAAAATATTTTAGCTGACGTAAATAAAAACGGCCTCAAAATATATGGTGTAACGTTATATTTACCTGCCTTTGAATTAGAAAATATTTTGCGAAATGACGCAATAAAAAGTGCTGTAATCACCAAAGTTGACGTTTTCCCTCTCACAAGTCAAAGTGGGCAACTACCAGGAATTACCTATCCGCCAGAGAAATAGACGAACTTAAAAGGCCAAGCACGTTTTAAACAAAGAATGTAGCCTGACTTTTAGCGTACTGCTACTTTGCCATTGTTTTTCACTTACTAAAAAGAGGTGAACCCTCTCTGACTTATAATAAAGCCAATCTTTGCGGAGACCATTTTTCTAATTGTTTGCCTTCAAAACGATAGCAAGAAGCACACTTTCTGTTCATAGAAAATACGCTTCTTGCTATCGTTTAATTACCAGAAAAATTAATGTATTTTCTAAAAATCCATTCGCCAAATTTTGCAACAGATTGTACAATAATCAACTACTTCGCAAAATCTTCGCCATTGCTTTTCCTTTAGCTAACTCATCTATCAGTTTATCCAAATAACGAATTTTTTGCATCAATGGATCCTCGATATCTTCAACCCGTACACCACACACAACGCCTTTAATTAAGTGAGCAGCTGGATTTATTTGAGGTGCATTAGCAAAAAAAGTAGCAAAATCTGTCTTCTTTTGCAATTCCTCTAACAATTGCTCATGACTAAAACCTGTCAACCAAGTGATAATTTGATCGACTTCAGCCTTTGTTCGCCCTTTTTTCTCTGCCTTATTCAGATACAGCGGATAAACTTTTGCAAAAGGCATGTTAAAAATACGTTCAGTCATTTTTTCTCCTCCTGATTATTTCACCACGGTATAACTATCAATGGTATTCCCTTTATCGTCTTTTAGCACCAACCAACTATTGGTACCTGCAAAATATAAAAAGTTTCCCAGCTCATTCACACTCTTAAAAACAATATCTTCTACGGTAGTAAAATCTTTTACTTTATCCGCCTTTTCTGCCCGCAATTGGTTGGCAAAACGGACTGCAAAACCAATACTACCATCTTTATTTAACGGCGCCTCAGCTTTTAATTTAGCACCTTTTAATAAAACCAATTCATTACGTTTGCGCCATATTGCCTTTCCTGTCGCTCCTTCATAATCAATGTAAAAAGTAATCTCGCTGACATTTTTATTCCAGCGGTGTTGCGCTTTAGCAGGCTTCTTTTTCACTTTTTCCATCGGATAACCTAAAAATTTCAAAACATCAAAAAGATCGCTTTGAAAAGCTGTTAAATTGTCATATTGATTACTTGGAATTTTTTCGGTCGGATTTTTAGTAGTAACTTTTAGTCCATTTTCTTCCCAAGCATTTATACATTGTTGCAATAAAAGAGCAGGTTCCAATTCCCACGGTACTTCAATTCCAATTGTCGCCTGATTTGCTGACTTGCTTTTTGTTAATTCCGCGGTCTTAATTTGTCTTTCTTCTAGTGTTAAATAAATACCCCGCTCTATTTTAGGGACAAGTTTTTTTTCTGACACAAAATACAACTTACTTTGCCATTTTTCCCAAACAATCTCTGTTAGCTCATCAGTGATTTTCACTACCAATTCCAAATTCATCATAGCACCTCCATCGTTTTTCTTTGCTTTTATTTTAGCCGCAATACGATTACAGAACAATAAATGCGCCTGCAAAAAGGGACTGAAATGTCGACTAATAAACTTTTATAATTAGGACATATGTCCCACTATAAATATCCCTTAGCAAAACGCCTTAGTTGATCTGGCTGTATAATTTCATAGCTATTGCCAATTTTCTTTAAAACATTGGACGTTATTAAATCATTTAACAAACGAAACATATGACGGTAGCTCATTCCAATAGTTGCTGCTACATCTGTTAAATTATCGGTGAAGAAATTTTTGTATGCCGACTGTAAAATATAATCACATAAACGCTGTTTACCAGGATAAAAAGCTGCTGATAAAAAATTTTCTGAACTTAATTGTAGTTTTTCTGCTAAGCCTTTTGCCATCGTATTGATAAAATGACTATTTTGTCGTAAGTACACTTCATTTGGTAAAATAGGGACTGCAATACATTGAAAGTCAGAGAGTGCTACCATCGTCGTGGCGGCCTCATCTTTTCTCATTGCAAACTCCATATCGCCAATAATACCGTCTGAAATGTAATAGGCTAAAACCAAATTTTTCCCGTTATCTGCTAATGTACAAACTTTTGCTTTTCCGACTATGACAAAAAGTAGTCGATCCAATAATGCACCTTGGGTAATGATCACTTCTCTTTGCTCAAATTGCCATACTTCACATCCTCTTAAATTATCCTTTGCTAAATTCCACTCTGTTAAAATTTGTTCTTGTTTCACTGTTAAAGCTTTTTTTTGCAATGTATCCGCCTCCAATCGTTTTTATTATGACATATGTCCTACATAAAAGACAAAAAAGGCTGTAGACTAAATGCAGGAGGTGAGGAAGATGTTACAATTTATTTTATTGTTTAGTATCATCACCGCATTTTTACTCTTGATCAAATTCATGCAAGTCCGGATTCAAAAAGGAAGTCGTAACTACCATGAACAATTGGCTCATTACGAAAATGCTTGGCAACAACAAGTATTACGTCATGCCTTGAGTAAGTAAAAGCAGAAGGTTTTATACCTCATTTAATCTAACAACTGTCTTTATCATTTTCTTTTGACAGCCTGACCTTAGAAATAAAAATGCGACAACACGCTTCTTATTCATAAGAAAGTATTGTCGCATTTTTATTTTGTTGTTATTTTAATCGGCGGCGATTAATTTTAGCCACTGCAGTTAAGTCAACTTTTGCTTTACGTTGTACATCTAACAATCCATTAACCTCTTGCTCCACGTCAGTTAATTGCGTGTAACAAAAACCAACAATATAATCTAAGTTTTGAATGGCAGCATGTATTTTATCAAACCGCTCAATAAAAGCGGACTCATCTTGTACTTGATGGCCATATCCCCATTCATCCTTATCTGTTGTCGTAAAAGCGATTCCGCCAAATTCGGAAATAATAACTGGTTGTCCCTTATAACTATAACCTTGTGCAAAAGCATGAAAATCTTTATTAAATTGAATTTCATTATTTAAAATCTTATCTTTGTCTTGATAACGTTGTGTAAATAATTCCCCGAACTCTTCGTAATCGTGTAGAGTAATAATATCAGAAATTGTATGAACCCATCCATCATTAGTAATGACCGGGCGCATAGCATCATAAGCTTTTGTTAAATGATAAATTCCTTCTGTAAAAGCTTGTTGCTGTTTGTCATAAGCAATATCTTTAATTCCCCACGATTCATTAAAAGGAACCCATGTGATAATTGATGGATGATTGTAATTTTGCTCGATAATTTTTTGCCATTCTGTGGTAATCTTTTGCGCTGCAGCATCGTTAAACGTGTACGTTGCTGCCATCTCTGACCAAACCAACATCCCTTTTTTATCACATAAGTATAAGAAACGTTCATCTTCAATTTTTTGATGTTTTCGCAACCCGTTATATCCCATCTCAAAAATACGGTCAATATCCACTTCTAAAGCGTCTACAGATGGAGGTGTTAAGCCAGATTCTGCCCAATAACCTTGATCTAAAATTAGGCGTTGATAAAGTTGACGATTATTTAATAAGATTTGCCCATTTTCAATAGCAATTTTTCGCATTCCAAAATAACTCTCTACCTCATCTAACAAATTCCCTGCCAAATCATACAAACAAAAAGTGATATCATATAGGTTCGGTGTTTCTGGCGACCACTCTTTTGTCCCCCAACAAGCATCTTCTTTTACCCGAGTATCTAATTCAATGGGGGTTAAGTCATGGTTTAATAGCCCTTTATACGTGTTAATCAACTGATCTGCAAAATAAATCTTTACTTCGAAGTGATACTGATTACCAAATTCTTTTAACTGATCTCGTAATTTGGGTACAAGTATAATTTTATCTCGATCCAAATCTGGCGTTAGTTTTACTAATTCCAAAGACTGACTTGCAAGATGTTCTTCTAACCAGACCGTTTTCCAAATACCAGTGGTTTGGACATACCAACAGCCAAAATTATCTTTTAACCAGCGTTGTTTTCCCCTTGGTTGTTCACAAGCAAGAGAATCTTCTACGCGTACTACTAATTTGTTTGTGCCAGAAAGTAAGTAGTCTTTAACTTCAAAGGTAAAACGTTCATAAGCTCCCATATGCGATCCTATGTGTTGCCCATTTAACCAAATTTGCGCAAAATAATCTACCCCTTCAAAAACTAAGCTAAATTCTTTCACTGACTCAATTTCGAATTCTTTTTGATACCAAACAACTTGGTGGTGGGTAGTATCATGAATACCACTTAATTTCGTTTCATAAGTATATGGTACCGTAATTTCTTGTGTCGTATTTAAGCCTTTAAACCATTCTTCCTTAACACCTAGATTATGATCGTCAAAAGCAAATTGCCATTGTCCAGCTAAATCTTGCCATTTTTTTCGCATAAATTGCGGACGGGGATGATTATATCTTTTATCTGTCATTTTTTCATTCATCCTAACTACTAATTAATGTTTCCAGCCAAATGAATTTGAGCGGGATAATATTGTAAATTAATTGCCTTAATTTTAGCCAAATCAACTTTAGCTTTGCGATCGTACGTTAATAAACCATTAATCTCTTGTTCTACGTCTGAAAGTTGCGTGTAACAAAAACCCCATAATGCTGTAGAAGAAAACACGGCTGACATAATGCGATCATAGTCGGTAATAAAATCTTCTTCATTTGTTACCGCTGTGTAGCCCCAACCTCCTTGATCACCAATTTTGTAACCAATACCGCCAAATTCAGTTAACATAATAGGTTGCCCTTCGTAATAAAAGCCACTAGCAAATGTTTGCCACTTTCCTGGCGGCAAATTAAGCAAACCGTCAACGTCAGCTAAGGACCGTTTAAAATGGGCATATTTTTGTGTTTCATCTGCTTGTCCATGACTGTAGTTGTGAATCGCACAAATATCTGTGGTTGTCATTTCCCAGCCATCATTTGAAATCACCAAGCGAGTTTTATCTAAAGCATGCAACAGGTGATAAATTCCCACTGAGAAACTTTGTTGTTGTTTATTACCGTGTATTTCCGGCACACCCCAACTTTCATTTAGTGGAACCCAAGTAATAATCGAAGGATGATTATAATCTCTTTCAACAATCTCAGTCCACTCAACCGTTAAACGTGTCACAGCCTTTTCACTATAAACAGGTGCTGATGCACATTCACCCCAGACAAGGTAACCTAGTTGATCTGCCCAATATAAAAAGCGAGGATCTTCTACTTTTTGATGTTTACGACAACCATTAAATCCCATTTCCTTTGCCAAAGTAATATCTTGAATCAAATCTTCATCGCTAGGAGCCGTCATTAGTCCGTCTGGCCAATACCCTTGATCTAAAACCAAACGCTGATAGTAAGGTTGATTGTTTAAATACACCATGCCATTTTCGGTATGGACTTTTCGCATCCCAAAATAACTCACTACTTCATCTACTACGATATTTTCTTTTAATAACTGTAAAGATACATCAAATAAATTAGGGTTTTCTGGCGTCCAAGTATAGCCCGCATCATGAAAGTTGGTGCGAAATATTTTTTGTTGATAAACATCAAAACTGCGAATCATTTCTTTTGCAATAATGTGTATTTCATCTTCAATAATAATTTGATCTTTAAACGAAATAACGATTCTTAATTTATCTCCCACCGCAGCTTGTGAAAAGACAAAACGACAAGTCACACTTCCGTTATCTAATTCTGGTGTAAAAAAAACATTTTCAAGATGAGCTTCGTCTACTTCCTCTATCCACACAGTTTGCCAAATACCGGTGCTGTTGGTATACCAGATTCCTCGTGATGTTTCTTCCCAAAATTGTTTTCCTCGTGGAATTTCTTCATCCAGATGCGGATCTTCTACACGTAAGGTAATTTTTTGTAAATCACCTACTAAATAGTTCGTAATATCAAAACTAAAAGAAGTATGCCCACCTTGGTGTCGACCAACAAAATTTCCATTTATATAAACCAAGGCTTCATAATCAACTGCTCCAAAATGGAGAAGCGTTTTTTTACCTGCCTTTTTTTGACAATTAATTAGCTTTTCATACCACACCACATCATGGATATCTCTTGTAGCAACTCCACTTAGCTTAGCTTGATAGACAAAAGGCACCTGAATTTCTTGATCAAAGTCGTGCTTTTGGTACCATTTTTCGTGCAATCCTACATTATTATCATCAAAAGCAAATTGCCAGCTACCATTTAAATTCTGCCACTGCTCTCTGGCAAACTGTGGGCGCGGATACACATTTTTACTCATGAAACAAACTCCTCTTCATTCCCTCAAATTTTTTGTAAATTCAATTTAATTGTTTTATTTTTAGCTAATAAAATTACTGCGGTACAAACACTCAAGACTACACCTGGAATATCCATCATTAGATAAGATAGCGCTGTTTGAGCCAGAAGCCACACACCAATTTTCACATTAATTTGATTATCTTTTAATGAACATCTTGCAATTAATAAATTGGCAATGCCAAGACCAATTAACAAAATGCCAAAAGTCGCTACTAATAAGAAAATATTGCCGTAAGGTGAAACAAGCATGTCTTTACTACCGTGGTTGGGCAATATATAACTGCGATAAAATCCATAATAGATAATAGTTATAAGTCCATCAGTAATTTGCCAAGCAGCTAAAATACGGATTAGCAATCGTTCTTTTTTTCTATTCATAGCAACTTATCCTTTCACACCGGCAGATAACGACATTGATTGTAAGAAATATTTCTGTGCAAAAAGGTACAAGATAAAAGTGGGAATAATCGCTACAAGAGCACCTGCCATTAGTAAAGTCGGTTGCGCTTGATACATCCCTTGTAAAAGTTGCAGACCAGATGTAATTGGCATTTTCTCAATATCATTAAAGACAATAGACGGCCATAAGAAGTCATTCCAAGAACCAGTAAATGAAAAAAGTGCGACTACTAGTAAAACCGGCTTAATTAGCGGTAAGATTATTTTAGTAAAAATAGTTAATTCTCCCGCACCGTCAATTCGAGCTGCTTCATCAAAATCTTTGGGAATATTATCCATAAATTGTTTTACTAAAAAAATATTAAAGACCCCTGCTGCGCCCGGAACAATCATGGCCAAAGGCGTATTAACCCAACCTAAGAGATCGACAATTTTGTACAAAGGAATCAAATTTACAACGCTAGGAAACATCATGGTGGCCAATAAGAAAGAAAACAAGCCATTTTTACCTTTAAAGTTTAGACGACTATAGGCATAGGCAGAAAAAGAAACTACTACCAAAACTAATAACGTATGGGATACAGAAATAAGCATCGAATTCATAAACCATTTAACCAATGGTGTACTCGTATTGTTCACAAGTAATTCTTGGTAATTGGTTAATACCCATTCAATTGGCATAAATTTAAAGCCTTCTGTCATAAGTTCAGATTCAGACTTAAATGAAGTAAAGATGCCATAGAGTAGTGGAATTAGCCAGATAATCGCCATTGCAATCAAAAAGACAAAAGCGATTATTTTAGATGTATTTCGTTTTTTCATCATCATTACCTCCTTATTTGCGTAAGAATTTGAATTGAATTGCTGAAACGATCATGATACAAATTCCTAGAATGACTGCCATAGCCGAAGCCATCCCGGCAATTGATTGTCCAGAACCAAAAGCATTTTGCTGAATATACATTAAAAGTACGCGGGTTGAATTATTAGGTCCGCCTCCGGTCAACATTAGTGGCTGCCCGTAAATATTGAATTGTGCAATTGTCGTCATGACTAATGTATATAAGATCTGCCCACGTATAGCTGGTAATGTAATTTTAATAAATTTTTGCCAAGAGGTAGCACCATCAATATCAGCTGCTTCGTAATAATCTTTTGAAATCCCATTTAATGCGGCTTGGTAAATGATCATATTACCTCCTATTGTCCACCAGACTGTTACAACAACTAAAGCAATCCAAGCATAAGGTTGCGTGCCTGTCCAAGGAGTTTCAGAACCTGTCAATGTGTTTATCGGACCATAGTTAACATTAAAAATCAAAGTCCAAATAATAACTACAGCTGAAATAGCAAATAATGACGGCATATAAAAAATAGACTGAAAAATTTTACTTAACCATGTTTTTGTATTCAATGCTGCTGCCAGTAGTAACGGCACAATAATACAAAACGGTACCGAGATTAAAACAAACAAGAAAGTACTTTTTAAACCAATTCGAAGTTGCTCATAAAAAGTTGAATCCGTATCGAAAAATAATTCTTTATAATTCCCTAAACCAATAAAAGTTGGTGAATTAAAAAGATCCCAATCAGTAAAAGAGATATAAATCCCAAAAACTACAGGTATTAAAAAGAAAATTGTAAATATAATTAAATGTGGAGCTAAAAAGAGCCAAGGTAATATTTTGTTATTGCCTTGTTTTTTTGCCATCGTCTTATTCTTTCTCAAACTTGCTTCCATAAAAAAACAAATCCTTTCCTTAGATTATGTATTAAGCTGAGAAAATTCAGCGAAACAAGTCTTATTTTAGGGAATTGTGGTATAAGACCTGATTCATTTCCTTTTCTCAGCCATTGGTGTAGTCCTTTATTTACTCCAAACGAAAGTTATTTGTTTGACGAATCCTTTTTAATTTTGTCAACGACCTCTTTTTGCATACCACTAGTTGTATCCTTAATTGATACTTTGCCAAAAATTGTATCAAAACCGTGGGCGTCTAGATATTCTGATACGTAACCATTATATTTGTAGTCAAAAATAGACAATGATGCTTGTTCTGCAGGTGTATTTAAAAAGAAAGATTGTGGCATCTCTTTGTATTCAGCTTCCTCTGTAATGGCAAGTGTTGCAGGATTTTGTCCAGCTTTAGCCCATTCTAACGAATTTGTTCGCAACCAATTAATAAATTCCATGATCCCTTTTGTTTTCTCCGCGGAACGATCTTTATTTTTGAACATCACGAATTGATGAGATGAAGCCCAGTTTACAATTTTCGTTGGATCATCTGAAATTTGAGGCGAATTTGTTAGACCCCATTCAAATTTTGCATCTTTAATATTATTTTTCATCCAAATACCTTCAGGGAAGAAAAGTAATTTACCAGCTAGGAATAATTGCGTTGGGTCTTCTCCGTCTTTTGTTGTGACACCTTCTTTATACAAGTCTGCCCATGTGCCCAATGCTGCTTCCATCGCTTTAGTATCTAACGTTGGATTCGTGCCATCTTCAGTTAGTTGCCCACCTTCTTGTTTCATTAAAGATAAGACATTTGGTTTTACCCAAGTAACTGCTACTCCTCGAATTTTATCGGATTTAGCTTTTTCGCCAGCCTCTTTAATTTCATCAATTGTTAAAATGTTATCTTCTAAAGCATTGGGTGCATATTTTTCCAGTAATTCTTTGTTGTAATAGGTCCCCCAATTGTGTATATCTAGTGGCAAACTATAGCGCTTGCCATCAATTTCCCCTAATTTCCAGGCTTCTGCAACATAGTTCTTTTCATTAATATCAGAGAAATCAGCCAAAATATCATCGTAAGTTTCCAACATATCGTTATCTTTATATTGTTTAATTCTTTCTGCATGTACAATATTTAAATCAGGGATATTTTTACCAGAATTAACTACTGTCGGGATTTTGGCATACATGTCCCCTTCTTTTAAAGATACATTTTTAATTTTGAAATCCGGATTCGTGCTATTATATTCGTCAATCATTTTTTTTAAGTTAGAATTATCAGCACCGGTAAATGGATTCCAAAAAGTAATTTCTTTACTATTAGAACCTCCAGAACTCGAATTAGAACTTCCCTTGCCACAACCGGTCATGACGGCTAAACAAGCTCCCGCTAACAATAAAACACTTGCAATTTTTTTTGCTTTCATGATTTCTCCTCCGTTTTCACTTAAAAGTTAATCCAACAACATATCACAGTTGTTTATTTTTAACTAAAAAGTAAATTCAATTAATATAATTAACTTACAAATAGAAATTAACACGCTGTGTAAGCGTAGTCAATATTATTTTGACAACGTTTTATAAAAACAACTTTGAAGTTAAAAAGAATTAATGATATACTATGTATCAAAGAAAACGTTTTAACTATAAAGTTAAGAGGTGAAGAGATATGCAATTAGATTTAAGTAAAGATTCACTGCCTGTATTAGAAGCTCTCGCTAGCAATACTCGAATGGAAATTATTCGATTTATAGGAAGTGGTAAAAAAAGTATTGGTGAAATTGCACAACATTTAAAAATGAGTAACGCAATTACGACCCGGCACGTTCAAAAAATGGAAGACGCCGGATTACTTCGTTCTGAAAGAGGTATTGGTAGTAATCGAAATAAAAAAATGGTCTTTCTCAAAGTTGATGATATTCATATTTCATTTCCCGAAAAGATATATCAGGAATTTAAATTACATACAACCGACCTTAAAATTGGCCATTTTGTCGACTTTTCCGTTAGTCCGACTTGCGGCTTAGCAACCACAAAAAATGTTGTCGGAAAAGCGGATGATCCCAAATATTTTATGGATGCTCAACGTGTAGACGCGAGTTTACTTTGGTTTTCAGAAGGATTTGTAGAATACAAAATTCCAAATTTGTTAAAAGAAGATCAAGACCCTGAATTACTTGAAATCAGCTTTGAAATTGCCTCAGAATTTCCTTTGTCCAATAATATTTGGCCTAGCGATATTTCCATTTATGTCAACGACTTAAAAGTTGCCGTCTACACCGTCCCCGGCAACTTTTCAGATACACGAGGCCGCTACACGCCGGATTGGTGGGACGATAATTTCAGTCAATATGGTTTATTAAAACACTTACGGATTAATAAATTAGATACCGGTATTGACGGACAAGCCTATTCTGAAATCACTATTAATGATTTAGGACTCACTAAAAGCCCGTTTATTACTTTGCGTTTTGCTGTTGAATCTGATGCCAAAAACAAAGGTGGACTTACTCTATTTGGCAAAGGGTTTGGCAACTATAATCAAAATATCCGAATCAATTCTTATTATTTGGATAAAAAATAGAACCAAAAAACAAGCTGTTTACTTAAAAGTAAACAGCTTGTTTTTTGGTAATAGAAAAATTAAAACATTGTCTACACCGTTACTTAATGTTCACGTTCTCGTGGTCATAAACAAAGATTAACAAATTCATAAACCCGACAATTAACGTTTCCAAGTTTTCTTTTAACACGTGAAGGGTGAATGTATATGCCTCATTTTCTTTTATCACTTGGACAGTCGCAATTTTTTCTGATCCACGCATAATATCAAAATTATCTCCCAAAAAAACTCCACTAAGTGTTAATCCTTCCCCTTTGATTTCATAACTAGTCCGAAAATTCTTCATATCTTTGACAATACTTATCTCATTATAAGCGTTCAATTTTAAAAATAACCGCGGCAGGTCGACATACCCCATAGTATAACGTTTACGTTTTATTTCCCCTAATTCTTTGCCATCAGCTTGATACAAGTAGTAGCGTTTTCGCGTTGGTAATGTTAAAACTTCTGACAAATAATACACTTCTTTTTCTTCGGCAAAAACTTGATATACTCTATCTACCCCAGTGCTTTTAACAAATTTCAATTCTTTCATTTTTTTGCCCCCAATCTTTATTCAATCACTATTATACTTCTAAAAAAGCGAATACATTCACTTTTTCAGTTGTTCTAATAGAGCGATAACCTGTGGATAATCGGGGTTGCACGTACCATCAAGATTATCTGGCATCAAAGTAAATCCAAATTTCTCATAAAGACCAATAGCAGTGTGACTCCATGTTTGTGTATGGAGATAAATCGCTGCATCTTCTGACATAATATTCTGGAAGAGTTGTAAGGTACGTGCCACCAACGCTTTAGCTAAACCTAAGCCTTGATAGTCCGGAGCTACTGCAAGCCAGTGAAAGAGAGGGTATCTTTGTCCGAGAATTTCTTTTTGCCATGCTGTACATGTTGCAACTTTTTTACCGTCGGCATCTTTTACAAACAACATCTGTTTTACTAATTTTTCTTGATAAGGTGCAAAAGTCTGTTTAAAATAGTTCATTGCTTCTGCTTTATTTTCAAATTCTAAAACACTTGTTTCTATTTCACTCCAAGATTTTTCATCACCTTTTTGATAAAACTGAAATGAAAAGCCTTTTGGCAAAGTTGCCGCTAAGATAGGTCGTGTTAATTGCCGTTTCATCCAAACTTCTTTATAAGGAATTGATTTATCTAACAACATTAACTCCTCCTTTTAGTCGATATCTTGTGCTAATCGGACCATATCTTTTAATACTAGCCCATTTTCAATAATTTCTTCCGCATAATACCGCACAAAAAAATCACGCTCAATATGGGTCATACGAAAGCCACATTTTTGATACAAATAAAGCTGTTCTACTCCCGTTGAACCTGTACCAATTTCAACTGTCCGAAAACCATATTCCTTACTCCACCAAAGAGCATGAACTAACAATGCTTGTGCTAGTTTTTGGCCGCGAAATGGTTTAGCAACTGCTAGGTTCATAATTTCAATAGTTTCTGGTCGTGTTGGCAACAAAACCATGACCCCTGCCAAATTTCCTTCTTGCCGTATTTCAAAAGCTATACCGCGTTTTGTATAGTCTCTAACTATTTGTTCAGCCGGATCAGCATCTAATAATAAAGTCAAATGCTCTTTTGTAATGCTATTAAACTGGCGTATTTCCATGACTGCCCCCCATTTTTGACTTACGCTATTTCTTTTTCAGTATATAACAGGATTAATCGTGAAGATAGATTATATTGGATAGTTCTGCAAAGATCGTTTACATCCAGAATTACGCTCTCGTAGTCGTTCTTGATTGTCCTACAAAAAAAGCTGTAAAAATCATGACTGATTTTTACAGCTTTTACTATTTAAAATGAAAACAAATTATACGTTTTTTACTGCACGTCAATCTTCACATTTACTGTTTGAAGTGGCACATCATAAAATGGATCTTCACGGCGCCCTAAGAAATCTTTGGCTTGTTGAGGGAAGACAGCATAACTCAATACGTCTTCAATTGATTTTGCATATTCTTTGATTTCTTCTTCAAAACCTGGTAATTGGGGTGCCAATAAATCTGCAGGCCGTTCTGTAATAACAGCTTCATCACCGATAATCTTTTCTTTGATCTCTTCTTTAATGGCAACTGGTGGCTTACCGTATAGTCCCCGTACGTAATCTTTGATTTCGTTTGGCACCATTTTGTAACGCTCACCCGCCAAAATATTCATTAACGCTTGTGTACCAACCATTTGTGAAAGTGGTGTTACAAGCGGCGGGAAGCCTAAATCTGCTCGTACTTTTGGTACTTCGGCTAAAACTTCATCATATTTATCAGCATTTCCTTGTTCTGTTAATTGACTTAATAAGTTCGATAACATTCCACCCGGAACTTGATAAATTAATGTTTTTGGTTCTGTATCTTTTACTTTTGGATTTAATACGCCTTCTTTACGGAAGTGATCGCGAATTGGGTTGAAATAATTAGCAATTTCTTCCAATTTATCCATTTTCAAACCGGTATCAAAACCTAAACCTGAGAGTGCGATTGCCACAGATTCTGTTGCTGGTTGGCTAGTTCCACCAGAAAAAGAAGAAATCGCTGTATCAATAATATCTGCCCCTGCTTCTGCAACTTTTAGATAAGTCATTTCTGAGATACCACTTGTGGCATGGGTATGGACTTCCAATGGTAGTGATACACTATCTTTAATGCGGCTTACAAGTTCAAAGCCCGTCGCAGGTGTTAAAACCCCTGCCATATCTTTAATACAAATGGAATCTGCACCAAGTTGTGCCATTTCTTTGGCTAAACCGACAAAATAATCAACGGTATGAAAATCACTAGTAGTATAAGAAATCGCTGTTTGACAGTGACCGCCAGCTTCTTTACAAGCTTCAATTGATGTACGCAAGTTGCGGGTATCGTTTAACGCGTCAAAAACACGTACGATATCAATCCCATTTTCAACTGATTTCATGACAAATTCACGTACAACGTCATCTGCATAATTTTTATAACCGAGTAGATTTTGACCACGTAATAACATTTGTAACTTCGTATTTTTTACTTCTTTACGGATTTTGCGCAATCTTTCCCATGGGTCTTCATTTAAAAAACGAAGACATGAATCAAAGGTTGCCCCTCCCCACATCTCCAATGAATGAAAGCCTGCTTCATCCATCGTTTTGATGATTGGTAACATATCTTCTGTAGACATCCGGGTCGCAATCTGACTTTGTTGTCCATCTCGCAACACCGTTTCCATAAAACGGATTTGTTTAGTCATTCCACTACTCCTTTCCTTGTTCTATGATACTTGCAATTTTTGCTTGCATCTCTTCAATTGTATGTGTTCTTGCTCGACCACAGATCTTGGCATCTTTACTACAGATTAAACATCTTCTTGCAGGAAAACCTAAATCTTGCCGACTAATAGACTGCAACAGATTATTGTCCAACCATAAGACGTCTAAATCTACCAACCGACCTTGTGGGTGTTTTTCTTCGATTTCCACCATTTTTCGTTTTAGTAGTTCTGGTGAAATTTCTGCTAGAAGGAAAAATTCCAACCCGGTCTTACGAGAAAAATAGTTTGTTTCGATAATAAAAAAATCTTTTAATTCTTTACGAACTGTTTCAACCAAGGAAATAAATGGCTTTTCCAAAGCCGGTGTATTTTTTACCGGCCCTGGAATATTCATTGTTGCTGAAAGCAAGCTTGCGTTTGGATATTTCATTAATAACTCGTGCTGCAATGCTGCCCTTTTTTCACGAGAAGCCAACATTTCAGGTAATGTAACAGCTTTTCCTTGAAAATAATTAGACATTTTTGACCACATCAATAATTGAGCCATCACGATATTCAATTAATGCTACGACTTTATCGCCGTATTGAATTGGTTGGGGTTCTCCTACGATGCTGTATGCTTTTTCTTTTAATTCTTCAATAGTAAATTGTGGCACATCTAATTTTTTGAAATGTTCAATTAAATCTTGGCGAGCTGGATTAATTGCAATTCCGACTTCTGTTACCACGACGTCAATACTTGATCCAGGTGTAACGACTGTATTTACTTGATCAACGATTGTTGCAATCCGACCACGAATAATTGGTGCAATAACTAAACTCATTTTGCAAGCCATTGAAGTATCCGAATGTCCACCAGAAGCGCCTCGAATAACACCGTCAGAACCAGTAATAACATTTACATTAAAGTTTGTATCAATTTCTAATGCAGATAAAATTGCTGTATCCAGTTGGTTAATCACAGAACCTTTACTTAATGGTGAAGCATACATGTTGGCGTCAATTTCATAATGATTTGCGTTTTTACCTAATGAAATAGCAGAAGGATGATCAAAATCTTGCACATCAATAATTTTTTCCACAAGTCCTTCTTCTAACAACTCAACCATCGCATTGGTGATTCCACCTAAAGCAAAGCTTGCTTTAATCCCATCTTTAATCATTGCTTCACGCATGAAACGTGAAACAGCAAGTGCTGCACCGCCAGTACCTGTTTGGAATGAGAAGCCTTCTTTATAGTATGGTGAGTTAGTAATTACTTTTGCAGCATATTCTGCAATCAATAATTCTTTAGGATTTTTAGTAAAACGTGTTGCTCCTTTTGCAATTCCATTTGGATCACCAATTGCATCAACTTCCACTACATAATCCACATCGGTTTGTGGAATACTAATTGGCGTGTTGGGATAAGGCATTAAAGTATCGGTAATAATAACCACTTGATCTGCATATTTTGCATCAATCATGGCATAACCTAATGAACCACAAGTTGCTTTACCGACAGTCCCGTTGGCATTACCATATTCGTCAGAACTTGGTGCCCCCAAAAAGGCAACATCAATGTGTACATCCCCTGCTGCAATCGCCCGCGCACGACCTCCGTGAGAACGAATTACTACCGGATTATCCATAATCCCTTCTGAAATGGCTGCGCCAACTTTGTCGCGTAAACCGCTTGATGTAATGTTAGTTACGACGCCATTTTTAATATGATCAATTAACGGAGCATGAACATTGGCAATCGAACTTGGTGCAATGGATAAGTTTTTGATACCCATTTTAGCGATTTCTTCTAAAACCATGTTCATCACAAAATCACCTTCACGGAAATGATGGTGAAAAGAAATTGTCATACCATCTTTTAAGCCAGTTTTTTCAATGGCTTCCCGTATACTACCTAATAGTTTTGTATCTCTTGGCTTAACGGGTTTAATTTTACGACTTGATTCTTGATATTCTTTAATATTTGCTAATTCACCTTCAAAAACACCGTATTGATCAGCGAATTGTGTTGGAATTTCACGGCCTAATTTATTTGTTGTCATTTTAAATATCCTCCTCGGAAATCAACTTGGCAGCTTTTGCTAAAGCAATCACACGTTCTGCCCGTTCCACGATAGGTTTATCTACCATTTTTCCGTTAACTGAAATAACGCCAGAGCCTTTAGCTTCGGCTTCCCGAATACCCCAAATCACTTCTTTTGCGTTTTGAATTTCTTTTTCAGTTGGTGCATATACTTTATTGACAAGTGGGATTTGGCGCGGATTAATTACGGACTTGCCATCAAAACCAAGTTGCTTAATCATTTCTACTTCTTTTAAGAAACCAGCTTCATTATCTACATCAGAATAAACTGTATCGATTGCAGCAATTCCAGCTGCTCTAGCAGAATGAAGAATAAAACTGCGAGCAAAGAATAATTCTTGCCCATCTGGATAACGACGTGTCCGCATATTGGTAACATAGTCTTCTGCACCTAATGCAATCCCGATAAGACGTGAAGATGCTTTTGCGATTTCTCTTGCATTTAACACACCTTCTGCTGATTCAATGGCTGCCATCATTTTGGTAGTTCCTACTTTAATCCCGTTTGCTTCTTCAACTTTTGTAATTTCAATATCTACATCTACAATATCTTGTGCTGTTTCAGTTTTTGGTAAACGAATAACATTGACACCTGCTAATACCATTGCTGCGATATCTTGCACACCAACAGTATCTAAACTATTAATACGTACTACCGTTTCAACACTACTGTAATCAAATGTTTTTAAGGCAAAGTGGACCAAAGTCCGAGCAGAATCTTTTTCTTTTAAAGAAACGGCATCTTCTAGGTCAAACATTATTGAATCGGCACCATATAAAGGTGCATCTCTTAACATTGCGGCATTAGCACCGGGTACAAACATCATTGTTCTTCTTAAGCGTTCCATGAGTCGATCTCCTTCCAGTTATATTCTCCAACTTCACTGGCACGATGAACAGCAGTTAAAGTACGGGCTTGAATTGTACAATCTAACGCACCTTTATCAACTGCTGTAACTTTTGCTGCACTCACGTCTAGTCGTTTTAACGTTTCTGCAATTAGTTTTCGAATTTGTTCACCATATTGTTTTTCTACACTACTATCCAATTCAATTGCAATTTTTTCTTCTGGGTTTGGCGCCACAGTAACCATAATGTCACTTGACTCTACAGTACCAGCTACTGCACTTTTTTTGATTTCCACAATTTTCACCTCAAATTTTATTTTTCTCTTTCAAGTAAGCTAAAACAGTGCCCGGAACGAAGGATTGGACAAGTGGCTCATTGTGATCTTGGAGTGCTTGCCGTACTTTGGTTGCGCTGACTACTTCCCCATTAATAGCTAGACGAGGCAAGATGGTCAGAGACAGATCCGGACGAAATACTTCTTTCATTGCGTCGTTGTAGACATTTGTCACTTTTGAATAAGGTTCTTCTCCAACGAAACGTTTTGTAATATGCAATACCGGTGCAATACGTTCTTTAAAAAGCGTCGCATCTAAGTGAGCTTGAACATTAGCAATATTTAGCTCAGCGCGATCCTTTAAGAAATAAGCAGGAAAAGTTAAAGATGAAACCATATAATCTCTGGCAGGCAATACTGTAACGTCATCAAATTCCTTTAGGCCTTCTTTGACTAAAGCAAAGCGTTCTGGACTGGAAAATTCCGATTTTTCTTCTGAGACAACAAAAACATAGACGTGATCACAAACTTTACGGGCTTGCTCGACTAAGTATTTATGACCTAATGTAAAAGGATTCGCATTCATGACGATACCACCATTTTCTCCATCATGGTCAAACTGGTCAATATACGTTAGATAGTCGTCAAAATCAGGCTCTCCTTGTTCCATAAACAGCACTTCTTTAGTACTCATAATTTTTTTGAATCCTAAAGATCGAAAAATAACTTCCTTATCCGGGGCTGTATACACAAAGTAGTGAAAAATATCCTCTTCATGCAAGCGTTCAATTAAATGAACAATAATTTGCGTCAGTAAATTTTCTGATTGATATCTTTTGCAGACTAACAAATACTTAATGATATTATCTGATAAAGAACCTGTCGCAACTAATTCATCATTGTCATAAATCCCTACCGTATATGTCGCATCTTCAGCAGGATGTAGTCCACCGGATTTTAAAAATTCTCTCCACTGATTTTGATCTTTTGCATCTCGAAGTATCCAGAGTCTTTTTAGTGTTAGCATCTTTTCTCACCCGATTATTTTTTATTTTGGCGGAAACAACTTCGCCAATAACTGTGATGCTGCGTAAATGATCAAGATAACAACAAACACACCGCCCCAGCCAAATCCTAATAGTTCAAACGCAATTTTTAAATCTTCAGACATCGTAATCCTCCTTTATGAAAAGCTATTTAATCTTCAAATTATTAAGTCAACAAAGCTAATAACAAACCACCGGCAATAACAGATGCAATCTGTCCTGAAACGTTAGCTCCGGCTGCATGCATTAAAATGAAGTTTTGCGGATCTTCTTCTGTTGCCATTTTTTGAATAACACGACTTGACATTGGAAAGGCCGAAATACCTGCAGCACCAATCATTGGATTCACTTTTTCTTTTCTAAATAAATTCAATAGTTTAGCAAACAATACACCACCGACAGAGTCCATTACAAATGCAACCAAGCCTAAACCGATAACCATCAATGTATCAATTTTCAAGAAATCATTAGCTTGCATTTTTACAGAAATTGTCAGACCTAAGAGAATACTTACTAAGTTTACTAACTCATTTTGAGCTGAAACAGATAGACGATCTAATACACCACATTCTCTTAATAAGTTACCAAACATTAAGAACCCTACTAACGGTAATGACACAGGTGCAATTAGACCTGCTACAATCGTAATAACGATTGGGAATAAAATTTTTGCTGTTTGTGACACTGCACCAGCATGATATGTCATACGAATTTGACGTTCTTTTTTCGTTGTAACGGCTTTAATTGCTACTGGTTGAATAATTGGAACCAGCGCCATGTAAGAATATGCCGCTACCATGATTGCGCCCATATACTTGGAATTCAAAGTGTTCGCTACAAAGATTGAAGTCGGACCATCTGCCGCCCCAATAATCCCAATAGAAGCAGCATCATTAAGATCAAAACCAAGTAAAACTGCCACGATAACTGTAAAGAAAATACCAAACTGAGCAGCAGCACCAAATAATAGCAAGAACGGATTTTGTAATAATGGGCCAAAATCGATCATGGCACCAATACCAATAAATAATAGTAATGGGAATAATTCTGTACTGATTCCGGCATCAAATAGAACTTGGAAAGGACCAGCTTCGCCACCGGCTTGTAAAACACCGGAATTTGGGAAGTTAACTAAAATTGTTCCCAACCCCATCGGTACCAATAACGTTGGTTCATATTCTTTTTTAATCCCTAGATACATCAACAAGGCGCCAATTAACATCATGACAATTCTTCCTGGCTCTTGTCCCATACCGATAATACCTTCTAAAAGAGTTTCCACCTAATTCACTTCCTATATCAAATTTTCATTTCTAATTCTAAAAAATTAACCAATTGTAATTAATGCTTCACCAGGGTTAACCATTTGACCTTGTGTCACATGAACGCCTGTTACTTTACCAGCTTTTGGTGCAACGACTTCATTTTCCATTTTCATTGCTTCTAAAATCATAACGGGTTGATTTTCTTTTACTTCATCTCCCACGTTAACTAAAATTTTCAAAATTGTTCCTGGCATTGGAGCTGTCATTGCATCTGCACTTGCTGGTGTGGCTGCTGGGGCTTGTGGTGCTTCTTCTTGTGCCGCAGGAGCTGTTTGAACTGGTGCAGTTACTTGTGGTGCCGGTGAAACAGGTGCGGCTGGTTGTGGCACACCGCCAATTTCTTCCATTTCTACTAAATATTCTTTTCCATCAATTGCAATTTTGAATTTACGTAACATAATCATTCTCCTCTTTACTAGTTTTATTTTTTCATGATTTTTTTAACAGTCAATTGACTGTCTTCTTGTTCACCTGCAGCAATACTCGCTGAGATAATGGATACAAGCTCGGCCTCAGGGTTGCGTTCTAATATCCGTTTCACGACAAACTGACTATCGCTTTTATCCCCAGCCATGATGGCAGAGGCAATGACACTGACAAGTTCATAATTTTTGGAATCTGTTTCAATATAAGCAGGTACTTCTTGCCAAAGGGGCTCTGTTTTTGTTGCTGTCGAATCTTTGACAGCTACTGGTTCTTCTACTTTTTTTTGACGAAAAAAATCCCATAATCCCATCGACTCACTCCTTTCTTTGCATCTTCTTAAACCATAGCGGCTACAGATAATTTCAAAATTTGATGTTTCTGTCTTACAACATCCTCATTATAGAATGATTTACATTCTTGAGAAGTTTTGCCTCTAGATTAAATTGTTCTTTTACTGTTTCAAAATTAGGTTTTTTATTAAAAACGCTTTAAAATGTTGGTTTAACAACGTTTTACAGTCGTTAAGATTTTATTAATAACTTTTTAAGCCCTAAATAAGATTTAGAGAGTGAAATTGTTCTTTTCGTGTTTCTTTTAAAAAACTCTATTTTTTTTTAGTCCATGCTTGCGTATGATGTAAGCGTTAGCAGAGAAATTGTGAAAAATTGCATTTGTTAGCCGGCATGCAACTCATAATTTAGCGCTACAATAAAACGTTTTTGAAAGGAAGAAGGAAATGTTACTTACTATTTTGTCTTACCTCATGATTATCGTCTTCATGTTCGTTATCATGAAAAAGAAATTGTCTCCACTTACGTCATTAGTTATTATTCCTTTAGTATTTGCTTTAATTGCCCTAGCTGCTGGTGTAACGGCACCACCTGTTGTTGACGGTGTAGCCGGTAGCAACAATATCGGCGATTGGGTTATGGAAGGTATCAAAACAACCTCTAACACAGGGATCATGTTATTATTTGCTATCCTTTATTTCTCTATTATGTTAGATGCTGGTCTATTTGATCCAATTACTAAAAAAATGATTCATTTCGCTAAAGGCGATCCAATGAAAGTATTGATTGCTACAGCAGTTGTAGCTGCAGCTGTTTCATTAAACGGTGACGGTACAACAACCACATTAATTTGCTGTTCTGCTTTTATTCCAATTTATAAAAAATTAGACATGAAATTAATGAATCTTGCTGTTTTAGTTATTTTGCAAAACACGATTATGAACCTATTGCCATGGGGCGGTCCTACTGCACGGGCAATGGCTGTTTTAGATGTTGGCGCTGAAATTTTAGCTTACTTAATGCCAGGTATGATTCTTTCTGTTTTATTCGTTATCTTTATAGTAGCACCTCATATGGGTCGTCAGGAAAGAAAACGCTTAGGTATCAAACAATTAACTGATGCAGAAATCGAAGAAATGACTGCCGTTACAGATCCAGAAACAATGGCAATTCGTCGTCCAAAACTTTTTGCTTTTAACGGTATCATGACTATTGTTCTAATCGCTTGGTTAGTTCTAAGTTCGTTTGCAGACCAAATCGGCTTGCCTGGCTGGTTTGCACAACCTCCTTTGTTCTTATTCTTATTAGGTACTTGTATCGCATTAATCGTCAACTACCCAGTCTTAAAAGATCAATCAGCACGTATCGGCGCTAATGGTGGCGATGCTGTGCAAGTAGTTATCCTAGTTTTTGCTGCTGGTGTATTCATGGGTATTTTCCAAGGTTCAGGTTTAGCAGAAGCATTAGCAACAAGCTTCACTTACATTATTCCTAAACAATTAGCTGGCTTCTGGGGTATTGTAATTGCATTAATTTCTGCACCAGGTACATTCTTTATTTCTAATGATGGTTTCTACTTTGGTGTTATGCCCGTCTTAGCTGAAGCAGGTCGTGCTTATGGTTTCACTAATATGCAAATGGCACTTGCTTCATTAATGGGTCAAGCATTCCACTTATTGTCACCATTAGTAGCGTTCATCTACTTATTACTACGCTTAACAAAATTAGATATGGGACAATGGCAACGAGAAGCTGGAAAATGGGCCGCTTGTATCTTCGTAATCTTCGTGGTAACGATTATGTTATTCGGTCACTTACCATTTTACATCCCACAAAAATAAACTTAAAAAAACCGGGCCGTTTATGACCCGGTTTTTTCTTTTTAAACTTCTAATCGTTACCTAAAAGGAAAACGCTTATTGACAAATAACGAGATAAAAAATATGATGGGGCGAGAAAATGAATCCCATTTCACGTAAAAAAACTTCCCTACAAGGAGGATTGAGTATTATGAACACAACCATTGCAGCCGTTAAAAACAATTTGGATTTGTCCCAAAATCAGCCCTTAAAGCTTTCCATTTACGAAGCCTTTCGGAAAAGTATTATTCTAGGGCAGATTCCAGCAGGCGAAAGAATCAATGAAAAAGAATTTTCAGAAACATTAAACATCAGTCGAACTCCGATTCGCTTTGCACTTCATCAATTAGTTGAAGAACAATTAGTTGAACATGTTCCCCGCGTTGGTATTGTTGTTAAAGGAATCAGTATTAAAGATGCCCACGAAATTTATGATATCCGCAAGTCACTAGATACATTGGCTACAATTAAAGCAATGCAACTTATGACACCAAAGGACTTTGATGACTTACGGGCCTTGTTAGAAGAAGGCGATCGCCTTAATCAATCAGATAAAGTTGATGAGGTCTTACAAAATTTTTCAGATTTCAATTCCTTTATTTATGAAAAAAGTCAGATGAAACGTTTAAAAACAATCGTGACCGATTTACAAGCTTATCTTGTCTATTTCCGTGACATTGCTATCCGCTCTTCTGAACGACGCTATCGTGCATTAGAAGAACATTGGTTGCTTTATCGCGGTATGGTCACTAATGACATCACACAAGTTACTCTCATTACCCATGAACATTTGAACCATTCCTTACAATTTATTTTACAAGAAATGGAGTCTCATCAAATTGAATAATCAACAGCTTTTGGTAGTCACCGCTGCTCAGAAAGGTCTTTTTTATGAAGTTGCCCTGTCGCCTAAGCCAGGCCTTGTAGATCGCTTAACAAACGGTGCTCATAATGACATGGATTTTTATTTATTTATTGATAGTATTTTAGCCCTAACCCCTTATTTTTCACAGTATTTAAATGCAGGTCTAACACACAAAACAGCACCTGCTACTTTATTTCCGATCTTACGTGAATTAGGCCAACAAGCGGAAAATGCCATGTTTGCTGCCACAAAAGGAGTCAATACCCATAAAGGCGCTAACTTTTCTTTTGCAGTTTTATTAGGTGCCACTGGATTACATCTACAAAAAAATCAGCTACCATTAACAGCAGCTGACTCGAAAAATATTTTAACTTTAAGTCAAGCAATTACCCAAGACTTACTAAAAAACGACTTCAAAAATGTTGCGGCCAAAAAAAATCTAACACATGGCGAAAAACTTTATTTGGCCAAAGGCGCCACTGGTATTCGTGGTCAAGCAGCTGCGGGGTATCCAGCCTTGGGAAAAGTTTTGCTCCCTTATTTACGACAAAACCGTGATTTACCCCGTGACGAATTATTATTGCGTGCTTTAGTATTTTTAATGAGTGAATTAGAAGATAGTAATATTTTACATCGCGGTGGGCAAGAAGCACTACTAACCTTAAAATCAGAAATGCAGCAGCTTCACACTGCAAACTTAGACACTTGTGAACTAACAAAACAATTACGTCAATACGATAAAATCTTAACTTCACGCAACTGGAGCCCAGGTGGGGCCGCGGATTTATTATCTCTTGGTATTTATTTTGCCCTTTTAGAAAATTTGTTTTAAACAGTCACTACAAACGTATAACCGATTCCCCACACTGTCTGCAAATATTTTGCATTTTTCGGATCTTCTTCAATCTTATTGCGTAAATGATTGATAAAGACCATAATAGTGTTGGCATCGGTTTTTTCTTCGTCCCAAACACTTTGATAAATTTGTTCTTTTGAAAAAACTTGGTTGGGATTTTCCATAAAAAACTGCATCAGCTGTGTTTCCTTAGAAGATAATTTGACCGGTATGTCATTTTTGTAAAGCTGATACCGTTTTTTATCATACGTAAATTCACCAATTTCTAAAATATCATTGGTTTTAGTGGGTTGACCGCTATGTTTTTTCAGAACTAAACTGCGGTCCAAAGAAGCCAAAACCTGTGCTTTCAAAATGGCAGGTGAAAATGGTTTTGTTAAATATAAATCCGCCCCTGTTTCAAGTCCAGTAACGATATCTTGATCTTGGGTTTTTCCACTTAAAAAAATGATAGGCACGACGCTGTTTTCACTACGAATCATTTGTGCCAAATGATAGCCATCGTTTTCATATTCTAAACTAATATCTAATAAAAACAAATCAAATTCAACCCGACTCATAATATCCATCGTCTTTTCAATTGAGTCGCTTTGATAAATTAGGATACCCGTCGATTGCAGTGATTTCCATATTAACCGACGAATTGCCGGATCATCGTCCACTACTAAAATTTTTTCATTGCGCATCGAAAATTCCTCCAAGTTAAAATGAAAGGCTTACCAAAAATGAAAAAGTTAACTAAAAAAATGAATGCCCTTTTTATCAGCGTGATGGTTATAACACTGGCAGGCATTCTCATCACAGCTCTAGGTTATCATAACATACAACAAGAAGCTTTAAAAATGGGGAAAAGCCAATTAGAACAGGTCAACGAAGTAAGTACCAAATTGATTGTCGCTGAAATCCAAAGTAGCGCAAATGATTTAGATAGCTTTGTAACCGATACAATGAATACTCAAACGTCCTTACAATTACCCCAGCAAAATAAGCTTATTTCCCAATTTTTTAGGCGTAATCATGCTTTTTCAGGAATCTTTCTTTTTGACACCAAGGGCAAACAACTAGAAGGACACTTTTCTTCTGAAAATCAAGTTGAAAATAAGAAATTAGCAAAAAAATTAATTACCGATCCTATTTTTGCTAAAGCATTAAAAGGAGATGCCAAGCAAAACGGCAAAGTATATTTTATTCAGCAAAATTCTTTTTTTAATCTTTACCATCCTATTTACAACGCTCAAAAAGAGATTCAAGGACTT
Source organism: Enterococcus saigonensis (assembly GCF_011397115.1). Classification (NCBI taxonomy): domain Bacteria; kingdom Bacillati; phylum Bacillota; class Bacilli; order Lactobacillales; family Enterococcaceae; genus Enterococcus; species Enterococcus saigonensis. Next base: position 2,392,499 of record NZ_AP022822.1, read on the forward strand.
GTTGTCGTTCCCTTAAATTTGGAGCAACTATTTTTAGATAAAATTCAACCCACAGACACGGCGCAACGTTATCCTTTAATGAAAAATGAAAAAATGGAAGTTGTGATGCACCCAGCTAAAGAACAAATAGGACTAAATATTATTACTGGGCGTAAAAAACGTTTTCCTACATTAGATTACACCGATTTAGAAAAATTAGATGTCTATCAAAAACAGCATGAAAAAGGTAGTTTAAGCTATCACTCCTATTGGTGGAATGAAGCTGATCTTACTTCAGTTTTAAAACTCAATGCCTTTCAATGGGTTGAAATTGGGGAAGATCGCTTTGTTATTGCCAATACTTCCGACTTTTATCAAGATAATGGTTGGATTTTACACGACTTGTTGATCAATTTGGGACTCGTCGTAATTTTGTTAATGGTCGCTTCCTTATTGGTCTTGATGGTCCGACTTTTTGCAAAACAACAACATACTATCAATGAAAATCAACGTCTAAAAGAAAAACGACAATTAGAAGCCGAAAAACATCAGTTAGAAAAGAGTCTGTTACAAGAGTCAAAAATGGAAACCATTGGCCTGGTTACTACTGGCATTGTTCATGATATGAACAATTTCTTAACTCCTTTAATTGGTAATATTGAGTTATTAATGGCCGAACACACCAATGATGCCGAACTTTTGGGGGATTTAGAAGATATGCACTATGCTGCCAAAAAAGGGCAACAACTTTCACAACGAATTCTACATTTCTCAAAAGAAGCAGATCAAATTAAAAAGATACAATCCCTTAATCAAGCAGTCGAAGAAGCTGTCACGACCATGAAAATTTTAATTCCAAAAACAGTCACGATTACAAAAGAGATTAATCTTTCAGCAGATGCCTTATTCCAACAAGATGATGTCCAAGTTTTATTGTATAACTTAATTACCAACGCCTATCAAGCCAAAGCTGATGCAACTATTACCGTCTCACTTATCAGTCCTTCTGATTCAATGTATCAGAAGATTACAGCACGCGCATTTATTTATCAAAATAAAAAGTTGGCTATGATTCAAGTTTCAGATAATGGACCCGGTATTGACAGTCGTGTCAAAGATAAGATTTTCACTCCATTTCTGACCACAAGAAAAGAAGAAGGCGGCACAGGTCTAGGACTTTTTATTGTTTCTTCCATCGTAAAACGCAATAGCTGGTTAATGGAAGTTGATAGCTCAGAAAAAGGAACTAGTTTCAGTCTTATTATTCCCATTGCTGAAAATAAAGAAGTAAACTGATTTTTGCCAATAAAAAAGACCCGAAAATACTGTCTATATTTTCGGGTCTTTTCCTTTTTTATTGCAATGTTAAAAACATACCAACAAAGCCTAAACCATTATAAAGCATATGCACAAGCATTGAACAACGTAAATCTTGTGTTTTTTGATACACACTTGCCAATACAATTCCTAGGGTCATATATAAAACCAGTGCCATTGAAAGTCGCGGTTCATGCATCAAACCAAATAATAACGCGGAAGTTATTATCGCGAATAGGTTGTCTTTTGTGGTGTCATTATTCCAAAAATAATTCATAAAAATACCACGAAACAGCAATTCTTCAATCATGGGCGCTAAGATGACGCCATAGACAGTCAGTGTAATTGGATTTACCAAAAAACTTTGGTTTATTCCAGCTTGATTTTCCGTTGTTTCTGGTAAGAAATTCGCTAAAATAATGTTAGCAGCAAACATCGCCAACACTCCCAAAAGCACATATTTCCATTTTCCCGTAATTTTTTTTTGCCCAATTTTTCGCGGGTTATACACAACCAATTGCTTTTGGTAGCGAGTAGCTAAAAAATAAATAAAACCGCCAGCAACTAAAATACTAATTAAAGCAAGCATGCCATCACTAATCCCTGGTAAGAAAACCACGGTTGAGACGAGAGTTTGCAATAAAATAAAACCACAATAAAAAATTAAACGTTTTAATAAATTTGTTTGTGTCATATCATTCCTCCAATAAATCAGATTGTCTTGTCATTCAAAGTTAAACAGAAAGGCGAAATTCCACTCGAACAACGAGTAAAATTTCACCTTATTTTTAAAGCAAACAAAGAAATTTTTTAACTATTACTAGTCGTAACTAGACATCTTTAATCAAACCTTTAAATAGTCCTACAATAAATTCGTTTGGATCAAATGGCTCTAAGTCATCAATTCCCTCTCCCAAACCAACTAATTTAACAGGTAAATGCAATTCGTTACGAATTGCTAAAACAATCCCACCTTTAGCTGTACCATCTAATTTGGTTAAGATTAGTCCGGTCACATCGGTAGTCTCTTTAAATTGTTTTGCTTGAACCATAGCATTTTGGCCAGTCGTTGCATCTAAAACAAGTAATACCTCGTGCGGGGCATCGGGCGCCTCACGTTTAATAACTCGCTTAATTTTTTCTAACTCATTCATTAAATTTACTTTATTTTGCAAGCGACCCGCTGTATCCACCAACAAAATATCTGCATTTTGGACTTTTGCTTTTTCCATCGCATCATAAACTACAGCTGCCGGATCCCCTCCTGCATTGCCACGGACAACTTCGACACCTGCTCGTTGACCCCAGACAACTAATTGATCAATCGCTCCGGCACGGAAAGTATCCGCTGCTGCTAAAAGCACTTTTTTGCCAGCTTGCTTGTATTCATAGGCTAATTTACCAATACTAGTTGTTTTTCCCACACCATTTACGCCGACAAAAAGCATGACTGTTAAGCCTTCTGGTTGAATATTTAATGTATTTACTTCGTCTGTGCCCGCTTCATCATACAAGTCCACCAATTTTTCAATCATAACATTTTGCACTTCGGCAGGTTTTTTTACATTCCGTAATTTGACTTCTTGACGTAAATCATCCGCAATTTTCATCGCTGCTTCAAAGCCAACGTCAGCACCAATGAGTGTTTCTTCGACTTCTTCAAAAAATTCTTCATCTACACTACGAAAGTTAGCAAATAGCTCATTTAGACGTTGACCGAATGTTTTTCGGGATTTTTTCAATCCTTTGTCGTATTTTTCTTGAACGGTGTCAGAAGCAATAGTTTCGTTTGGCGATTTGCTTTCTTTTTCTTGTGTTTCAAAAGTAGTAACACTATCCACAGGCGGAACTGAAATACTTTCCTCTGGCTGCTCTGTTTTAATCAGTGCTTGTTCTTCTGAATTTTTGTCTAGTTTTTCAACTGCACTGTCCGCTGAATTTTTTTCTTCTGTAATATTTTTTGTTACTTGTGAAGCCATGCTATCTTCTTTTGAAGAAGACGCTATCATTGATGATTTCTCATCTTCTTTGGCAGGAAAACCTTCATCTGCTTTTTCTTTCTCGCTATCAGAAAGTATCTCTGGTACACTTTTAACCGGAGTAGTTGCTTTTTCCTGTTCACTCTCGCTTGCTGTTATTTCTTCTGTGGGTGCTACTGGTGTTTCTGCGGAGGGTTTCGTTTCATTTTCCCCCATCAAAGCTTTTTTTATTTTATCAAAAAAACCCATATTGAACCTCCTTATTGCAAATTTGCATAAACTTATTGTAACACGTATTTTTCAATCACTTGTGCAACTCCATCTGCATCGTTACTAGCAGTAATAACATCAGCCGCATCTTTTACCATTGTCACCGCGTTAGCCATTGCCACACCTGTGCCAGCATATTCAATCATCGGTAAGTCGTTTTCTTCATCCCCAATAGCCATAATTTCGTTAGCTGTTATTCCAAGATGTTGGGCTAATAACTGGCAACCATACGCTTTAGTAACACCTTTTGGCATAAATTCCAATAGAACGTCCCGTGTTTTGATTATTTCATAACGTTCCTTAAATTCAGTTGGAATTTTAGCCAACTGCTGATCCAAATACGTTTGTTCAAAAGCTACTACAGCTTTGTTGTATAATAAAGATTCGGTTAATTCTGCTTCAGAAAATTGTTGAAATTGTAATAATGGATTTAACTTAGAATAAATGGAAAGATGATTGGGCGCAGTTGGTAGGATGTAGACAACTTCATCAGAAACAACATCTAACGGCAAAGCTAAATCACGAGCCAACTTTACTAATTCCATAACATTATCATAACTCAAAACTGACTTTGCCATAACCTCGCCGGTATCATTTTTTTGTACTAAACCACCATTAAACGTAATGCTATAATCTCCCGGCTCTTTTAAGTTTAATTCATCTAAATAAGGTCTGATTGCTCGCAAAGGGCGCCCTGTACATAAAACGATTTTTACACCTTGTGCTCTAGCCTTCGCTAAGGCTTCCTGATTACGCTGACTAATTTTCTTTTCTTGATTTAATAATGTTCCGTCAAGATCAATAGCAATCATTTTAATCACTAGAATAAACTCCTTTATAAAACTTTTGTAATTGGCTAAAAAGTGTGGGATAAGCTAAAAAATCTTTAGCCTATCCATTAACTTTTTTCGGCCTATAATCGAAATCTCAATAAATTTATAAAACCATTTATCAAAACCACATCTTAAATCTTGCTAGTTATTCAAGCTTAGAATACTTTTAGGCTTCTGTTTTAATTTTACCGCCTTCACTAACATCTTCTAAACGGACAGAAACAATTTTAGAAATGCCAGATTCTTGCATCGTAACACCATATAATACGTTTGCGGCTTCCATTGTCCCTTTCCGATGTGTTACTACGATAAACTGTGTATCATCTTGGAAGCGACTCAAATAGCTCCCAAAGCGTGTCACGTTGGCTTCATCTAAAGCCGCTTCCACTTCATCCAATACACAAAATGGTACCGGACGCACTTGAATAATTGAAAATAGCAATGCAATTGCTGTTAGCGCACGTTCCCCACCAGAAAGTAAACTTAAGTTTTGTAGTTTTTTGCCTGGTGGTTGTGCTTCAATTTCAATTCCTGTATTTAATAAATCGGTTGGGTCTGTTAGCAACAATTCAGCACGCCCCCCACCAAACATTTGCGGGAAAACATCTTTAAATCGCAACCGAATTGCTTCAAAAATTTCACCAAAACGAACTTTCACTTCTTCGTCCATTTCGTCCATCGTTTTGAATAATTGGTCTTTAGCCGCTAACAAATCATCCCGTTGACTTGTTAAAAATGTATGGCGTCCTGATACTTGCTCATATTGTTCAATAGCATTTAGATTAACTGGTCCTAGTCGTTCAATTTCACGTTTATAACGTTGAATTTCGCTTTTTGCCTGTTGGCTATCTGAAATTTCTGTATATTCTTTTACTGCTAATTCAAAAGTGATGCTGTACTCTTCTTGTAAATAGACTAAAAGATTGTCTAAATGAATATCTGCACGATTTTTTGCTACTTCTTCTTTAGTCTTTTGGGATAATAATGTCTTTTGTGTTCCATTCAATTGGGTTACTTCTTCATCAGCATCGGTGATAACTTGTTGCAATTGATTACGTTCTTGGCGCTTGAGCGTCAATTCAGTCTCTAAATTCATTTTTTTCTGACTAAGCTCTGATACTTTTTTCTGCAATGCTTCTTCTGATAATTCATGATCACTGGAATTAGAATTTAAAGCTGTCATTTGTCGACTTAAGCTTTCCTGACGATTTTGGGCCTCTTTTAATGTAGCTTCAGTAGTAGCAAGCGTTTGTTTTAAATTACTGACTTTCTCACAAGCCACAGCCAACTCTGCTTGTTTAGTTGCTAAAGCTGTACTAGCAGCTTGTCGTTTAGCTTCTATTACATCTTCTTGTTGGGTGAGCTGTTGAATTTCGTGATTAATACTTTCGCGTTGGCTATCTACTTGAGCTTGTTTGGCAATTAAATCTGCTTTTTGTTCTTCATATTCCGTTAAAAACTGCTGAACCTCTCGATTTTCATAGGCAAATACTTTTTGCTCTTTTTCTAGCCGCTGCAATTCTTGCAAAATATTTTGAACTTGATTGGTTAACTCTTGTTCTTTTAAGCGGGCACTTTCCCCACTATTACGTAATTGTTCTAATTCAGTATTCTTCTCTTTTGTTCGCGTTTCTATTAGTTGGACTTGTTTTTCTGTAGCTTGCAAGCGAGTATCTAGCATCTGAAGTTCTGCTGTTAAATTTTGTAGTTCATTAGTTTGACTAAACAGACTTCCTTGATTTCCCCGTTTGGTAGCACCACCGGTCATTGAGCCACCGGCATTCATGACATCTCCTTCTAAAGAAACAACCCGATAACGAAATTGAATATCACGCGCAATTTCATTGGCACTTGTTAAATCCTGTGCAATTAACGTAGTCCCAAGCAAGTTGTCAGAAATGGGTTGAAGTTTTTCTGCTACCTTGACCAATTGACTAGCTACACCTAAAAAACCTTTGTTTTTACTAGCCATATTCACCACTGCATCACTTACATGCCGATCTTTAATTGTTGTTAGTGGCAAAAAAGTCGCTCGACCACCACGTCGTTCTTTTAAAAACGTAATGGCTTGGCGCGCATTTCCTTCATTTTCTACAACGATATGTTGTGCCGCTCCACCTAGTGCTGTTTCAATAGCCAAGGTATATTCTGTCGGAACTTGAATGAGTTCTGCCACTGCCCCTACAATTCCCGTCAATTGTTCTTTATTTTGCAACACCATTTTGACACCTTGATAAAAGCCACTGTAATTGTCTTGAATATCTTGTAAACTTTTTTGTTTTGCTCGCACTTGTTGGACTTGCTGCATCAAACTGTACATTTTCTTTTGTTCTGTTTCAAATTCTTGCTGTAGTTTTTGCGCTTGTTGTTGAACTAGAATATACGTATTACGTTGCTCTACTAACGTTTTTTTAGCTTCAGCTAGTTTTTCTTCGAATGTAGTTTTTTGAACAGAAAGAGAGGCAATTTGATTGTGTAACTCCCCTTGTTTGGTAATTGTTTTTTGATTCTTAGCATTTTCTTGTAAATATTGCCGTTCCAAATATTTTAAATCATTGCCTATATTGGCGTGTTCCTGCATTTTCTCCACGTATTGAGATCGTAACTCTTCTAGGAGTTCTTTCGTGGATTTTTGCAGGCGAGTTAACTCCTCTTTTAACGTAGCTACATTTGCTTCCAAATTTTGTACTTGGCCATTTTTAGTAGAAAGCTCTTGAATAAGCGCTTGTTTAGCAGCTTCTAGCTGTTCGATTTTTGCTTGATTTTCAGCCAAATTTTCTTCGTATTCAGAAAAGCTACGCTTCGTGTGCTTGGAACGCTCCAATAGTACTTCTTGTTGCCCTTCCGCTTGTTTTAAACTCTCTGTCAAAAATAATAATTGCTGATTGGCAGTTTCTAACCACTGATCCAGTTCTTGGCGTTTTTGTCTCTTAGTTTGTAGTTTATTTTCAGCGGCTGTCATTTTACGCGTTAAATTTTGTAGATCACGATTTAACTGCTGTAAATTTTCTTCTGCTTGATCCCAAGTACTCTTAGCTAGTTTAATTTCTGTTACCGTATGCGCCACATCAATGCACTTTAACTCTTCTTTTAGGCGCAAAAATTCTTTAGCTGCATGGCTTTGTTCTTTAAGCGGTGTTAATTGATCTTCTAATTCGTAAACAATATCTTGCACGCGACTTAAATTATCTTCTGTTTCAAATAATTTTTGTTCTGCTTTTTTCTTTCGCTGTTTATATTTTAAAACACCCGCAGCTTCTTCAAAAATCCCGCGTCGATCTTCTGGCTTACTAGCAAATATTGCCTCAACTTTACCTTGGGAAATGATAGAAAAGGACTCTTTGCCAAGGCCTGAGTCCATAAATAAGTCTTGTATGTCTTTTAAACGACAGCTTTGTTTGTTAATGTAAAAATCACTATCACCATTACGATGCAATCGCCGCGTGACACTGATTTCACTGTAATCAAGTGGTAGATAGTGATCACTATTATCTAGTACAACTGTGACTTCTGCAATATTTAATGCTTTACGAGAATCAGAACCGGCAAAAATAATATCCGGCATTTTTCCTCCACGTAAACTTTTTGCTGACTGCTCGCCTAAAACCCAGCGAATAGCTTCAGTTATATTACTCTTACCGCTACCATTTGGCCCCACAACTGCCGTTACACTATTTTCAAAGTCGATTACAGTCCGATCGGCAAAAGACTTGAAGCCTGCGATTTCAATTTTCTTTAAATACACGAAAGCTCCGGGCTCCCTTCTAACGTCTACTCTGCAAGTTTTTCTAGGGCATTATTTGCCGCTGCTTGCTCAGCTAATTTTTTTGATTTCCCTTGGCCTTTACCAATCAAACGATCATCACAATATACCTCAGTCCAAAAAATCCGTTCGTGTGCGGGACCTTCTTCTTTGACTAAACGATAATCGATATGCACGTCGCCACCTTTTTGTAAAACTTCTTGTAGACGTGTTTTATAATCCATCTCATGTGAAAAAGCACCAGCAGCTACTTTAGGAAAAATAACTTTTTGGATAAATGTTTTGACTGTTTCTAAATCTTGATCCAAGTAAAGTGCTCCTAAGAAAGCTTCAAATAAATCACATAAAAGGGAAGGACGCGTTCTACCACCTGAATTTTCTTCCCCTTTACCCAATTTAATTGCTTCGTCAAACTGACATTCTTTAGCAAATGCGGCTAAACTTTCTTCTCTGACAATAGATGCCCGCATTTTCGTTAACTTGCCTTCTGGTAAATCTGGATACTGACGATACAAATACCGAGAAACCAATAATTCTAAAACAGCGTCGCCTAGAAATTCCAAACGCTCATTATCAGCTAAATTCAAATTGCGATGCTCATTGACATAAGATGAATGGGTAAATGCTTGTTCTAATAAGGATACGTTTTTAAAAACAATCCCAAATTTTTCTTTTAACATAGTTTGTAATTGATTATCCATTATTGACAGTCCTTTTTAGGTTGGATTTTGTTTCAACACTCACTTTCTTATTATACTGATTTTCTAGCGTTTAGGAAATGTTATTCACGATATCTCCTTTCATTTCCAAATAACTTTTAAGTATTATGACTGGAAGAATAAAAAATATTTTTTTTGATAGTTAAATATACAAAAAAAGACCGCGAATACTCGCGGTCTTTTTCGATTAACTAACGTTCTTCAGAACTTACACCGATTGTAGCCCATGGGTAAGCATCGTATTGACGTTCGATTGTGAAGTCTACAACACGATCGCTTACAGGACGTAGTGTGTACATGTACATTGTTGGAATTGCAAATGCTTGATCAGATGCATATTCTTGCCATTCTTTGTACAATTCCACTTGTTTAGTAGGATCTAATGCTTCTTCAGAAGACATTTCTTCTAGTAATTTCGTGTTTTCTTCTGATTCAAAACGAGTGAAGTTAAACTGTGCCACAGTTCCATACAAACCACTTGGATTTGGATCAAAACCAGTTGACCAACCAGCTTGGTAAACGTCAATTTCAGGATCATCTGCACCTAGTTTGTCGTAGAAGCTGTTTACTTCCATCAAACGACCACCTGTTAACTTAACGTCTAATCCAACTTTTTTCCATGATTGGATGTAGTAGTCTGCGATTGATTTTGCTACACCAGAGTTGTCACGGAAAGCAAAGTTGATGGTTAATTTTTTACCATCTTTATCTTCACGTAAGCCGTCGCCGTCTGTGTCTTTGTAACCTGCGTCATCTAGTAATTTTTTCGCTTTATCAACATCTTGAGTGTAACCTTTAAGATCTTTGTCGTGTAATTCACCAAATGGAGGTACGATTAATGAGTTAGCTGGCGTTCTTAAACCGGCGTAAAAACGTTCACCGATAATTTTGTTGTCCAATGCATAACCCATTGCTTGACGTAAGTTCTTATCTGCCATTTTAGCATTTTGATCCATGACAACTTTACCTTTATCAGCATCCCATTTACCCATCTTGAAGCCGATGTAATCATAAGCATTGTCTAATTGACCTAGCATTTGGTAGCCTTTGTTATCTTTCCAAGAATCATATGTGTTTGTTGGCATTTCAATAAACATGTCATATTTTTTAGACTTCATTGCTTCTGCTGCTGCAGCTGTACCAACTTTAGTCATGACAACTTTATCTAATTTTGGTTTTTCACCATAGTAATATTCATTTGGCACAAATTCAACTGATTGTCCTGCAACGATTTTATTAAATTTGTAAGGTCCCATTGTAACTGGGTTTTTACGGACAGGATCAGAACCTTCCATGTCTTTTACGGCAATACCTTCAAAAGCATGTTTTGCCATTGCATAACCTAAGATTGGATCATTACCACCTTGTAAAATTGAAGGTAGGAATTTTTTGAATTTAATTTTGATTTCTTTTTCGTTTACTTTTTCAATACCACTAATGGAATCTGCTTTGCCTTCGTGGTATTCAGTCATACCTTCGATTTGTTGTAGAGCATCACTGTAACGCACGCCATTGTAGTCTTTGTGTCCAATTACTTCATACGGGAAGATCATATCATCGGCCGTAACGTCTTTACCGTCACTCCATTTTACGCCATCTTTGACTGTCATGGTAACTGTTTTGTTATCTGGATCCATTTTAACTGTTGATGCTGGATTATCTTCTTTAATTTTCAAATCTTTATCAACGGTAACTAATGTTTCTTCTGCTGGCTCACTAAAGTAGGTATCCAGTGTGATTTGGCTAAAGGCTGAGTTGAAAATACCTGTAAAGTCAGTATCTGATACGACTGCGACTTCTAAAGTGCCGCCGTCAATCGCCTTTTTATCATTTTTTGTTGCCATTTCAAAGGATGTTTCTGCTGCTTTGTCGCCTGAACCACTGTCGTTATTTTTGCTGTTGTCTGAATTACCAGAACCGCAGGCAGCTAATGCAAAAATACTGAACAATGATACCATACCCATGATTTTTTTCTTCATTTCCGTTCCTCCCATATCTTTACTAAAAACCTATTTTATACAAACATCTATAAGAGATGGTTATACCGTAATTAACCCAAACGTTGACGGGCATCCGCAGAACGTTTAAAAGCTTGTCCGACATAGTTGATAGATAACATTAAAACTAAAATTAAAATTGAAGCAGGAACCCAAACCCATTGTTTATTTACTAAGACATCAGAATCTGTTGCAAATGAAATTAATGTCCCTAAACTTGGCGTTTCATTTGGTAAACCAAAGCCTAAGAAAGTTAATGTTGTTTCAATCCCGATATTCCCCGCAAAGTTCATCGTTAAGTTTGTAATGATTAATGAACTTAAGTTCGGCATGATTTCTCTAAACATAATTTTGAAATCATTCGTTCCCAACGTTTTAGAAGCTGAGACATAGTCGCGACGCACTTCTGACAATGTTTTCGCACGGAAAAGTCTTGCTTTAGCCGTCCAATAAAATGCGCTCATGATGATTACTAAACTCAATGCTGTATAGCGCGGAATAATAGTTACCAATACAATGATGATTAATTGAATTGGCAAAATCATAACGAAATCGACAATACGCATCACAATCATATCGAAAATACCGCCAAAGTAACCTGACATAATCCCGATACCTACACCAATAATCGATGTTGCAATGGTAATGGCAAACCCAATAAAAATTGAATTTCGTGCCCCAATAACAAGTAGTCCTAAAACATCACGACCACCATCATCAGAACCTAAAAGTAATTTATGACCTTCCATGGAAATAGAACCCGGTTCTAAATAGCGGTCAATAGGATTAACGGTATTGACTAAACTTTGATCAAAGAATAAAGCTCCCACAAAAGCAAAAAGTAATAATAAAACTAAAATTATTAGTGAAAAAAGTGCCAAACGATCTTTAACGAATTCGCGGGCAATCATCCGAATCCCCATTGGCGGAACCGATACTTTTTCAACTGGAGCTGTTTTTACTGCTGTATTTTTTTCAGACATTCTACTATCCCCCTACCTACTGAATGCGGATCCGAGGATCAACGATACTCATCACGATATCAGACACCAATGTCCCGATCAAAGTAGCAATCCCGAAAATCAACGTCAAAGCAGTGATGATAGCATAATCCCGTTGTTGGATACTTGAAATAAACAAGTTTCCAATCCCCGGATAGTTAAAGATACGCTCGATAACCACTGAACCAGAAATCAATGCGACAATTTCATAACCTAACTGTGAGGCAATTGGTAATGATGCGTTTCTAAAAATATGACGAGTAAATACACGATTGGTTGGCACTCCTTTAGATCGTGCTGTCCGCACATAATCCATTTGTTTTGCATCAACAACTTCGCTACGCAAATACTGAATGGTTACGGCCGTTCCCAATAACGCCTGTACAATTGCCGGCAATGCAACGTGATATAACTCATCTAAGAAATACCTAAAGGAACCTGCGCTGGAGTTAATCGAGACACTCCCCGTGGTAGGAAACCAATCCAAGCGATAACCAAAAATCAATAGCATAATTAATGCCAATACGAATACTGGAATGGCAAAACTGATAAAGTTATAAGCAACAACAAATTTGTCAAACCAAGAATTTTGATAACGTCCTGCAAATAACCCCATTGGAATAGCAATCAAATAAGTCAAAATAACTGTAACGATTGCTAAACGGACAGTATTGCCGATCCGTTGACCGATAACGGTAGTAACAGCATATTTGTAGTTATAGCTGATACCAAAGTCACCTTTTAAAGCATTTCCAACCCAACGAACATATTGTTGTGGCCATGGATCATTCAATCCAGCTTGTTCTCTTAGTTCTGCAATCCGAGATGGTGATGTAGTTGGACTAATCAACCCAGTAAATGGATCCCCAGGCATCATTTTGGCTAACATAAAGATTAAAATACTCAAAATAATAACTTGAGGGATCATTAAAAGTACACGTCGTAAAATTGTTTTCCACATTTTATTTAGCCCCCTCGTTTAATAATGCGACAGAATGGGTATCTGTAATCTTGCGTAAATCGTATACGCGGCCCGTATTGTCGTAATAATCTTTTTGATGTTTGATGTACTCTTCTTCGACGTGACGGCGATTTTCTTTATGAGCCTCACGATTTGGTACATCAATACGAGGAATAGCAGATAATAAACGTTTGGTATAAATATGGCGTGGATCATTATAAATATCTTCACGACTACCAATTTCAACAAACCGACCTTTATACATAATGGCAATGTTGTCACACATATGTTTGACTACACCCAAGTCATGGGAAATAAATAAATAGCTTAAATCATATTGTTGTTGAATTCGCTTCATGAAGTTCAATACTTGTGCTTGTACTGATAAGTCCAAAGCCGATACTGGTTCATCGGCAACAATTAACTTGGGATTAGTTGCAACAGCGCGAGCAACCCCTAAACGTTGTCTTTGCCCACCAGAGAACTCGTGAGGATATTTGTACAATGCATCTTCTGGCATCCCTACGATATCTAATAATTCTTTCACACGTTGTTTTTCTTCTTGATCACTTAAACGTTCAAAATTACGTAGTGGTTCAGCAATAATGTCTAATACACGTTTTTTAGGATTCAAAGAAGACATAGAATCTTGAAAGATCATTTGGACATCTTTGTTGTAATTCATTTTTTTACGCACGTTACGTTTGGTAACATCTTGTCCGTTATAAATAATTTCTCCACCGGTAACTTTTTCTAATCCCAAAATAGCCTTACCTGTTGTGGATTTGCCTGAACCTGATTCCCCTACAAGACCATATGTTTTACCTTTTTCGATGACAAAATCAACACCATCAACGGCATAAACATGGTCGGTCACACGGTTAAAGAAACCGCTGCGAATTGGATAGTGGATTTTCAGATCTTTAATCGTAATTAATTCTGACATTTACACTTCTCCTTCGTCTTTAAAATGGAAGTGCTTGTAGCAAGTACAACGCACCAAATGATCTTTTCCAACTTCGTGTAGAGTTGGATTTTCTTCATGATCACTTTCGGGAATCCAAGGAATCCGTGGTGCAAAGCGACAACCTGTTCGTGGCATTTTCACCAAGGTAGGAACAATCCCTTCAATAACGTGAAGTTCATTATCGTGATTGTCTTCTTGCGGAATGGAGTTTAAAAGTGAACGTGTATAAGGATGTTGCGGATTGTTAAACAACTCTTCTACTGGTGCAACTTCAACAAATTGACCGGCATACATCACGGCTACTCGATCAGCCATTTCTGCTACAACTCCCAAGTCATGGGTAATTAAAATAATGCCAGACTCCGTCTCTTCTTGTAAGTCTTTTAATAAATCCAAAATTTGCGCTTGGATTGTTACATCCAGTGCGGTAGTTGGTTCATCGGCAATTAAAATCGGTGGTTTTGCTGCAATTGCAATCGCGATAATAACCCGTTGGCGCATTCCACCAGATAATTCGTGAGGATATTGACGTCCTACTCGTTTAGGATTTGGAATCCCAACTTGTTCGAGTAATTCCATTGCTCGCGCTTGACGTTGCTCTGCAGTCATATTGGTATGATAAACCAGACCTTCTTTAATTTGGTCTTCAATTCGCATCAACGGATTCAAAGCGGACAATGGATCTTGGAAAATCATTCCAATATCGTTTCCGCGAATTTTGTTATATAGAGTTTCATTTAAATTGGCCAAATCCAAATCTTTATAAAGCATCTCACCAGTGATCCGGGTGTTTTTTGGATCATGTAATCCCATAATGGTAGTGGCAAGTGTACTCTTTCCACAACCTGACTCGCCAACAATCGCTAAAATTTCATTACGTTCTAAAGTAAATGACACACCGTCAACAGCATCGTAGTATTCATCTTTAATACGAAAGCCCGTGTGTAGATCCTGAACTTCTAATAATTGATTATCTTGTGACAATCCAATACCCCTCTTTCGCTAATACGGAGATTTTTTGCCGGAAAATGTAAAAAAGCATGGAAGAGATGCTGTCTTCTTCCAGTCTCCAATTATTTCCGCTAATATTTCTTAATAATTATATAGAAAGGTGTATCATAATGCAAGTTAAAGAGCTGTGAAAGCAGAATTTTCAGAAAACTCCCAAAATTATTTTTGATTTCTTTGAAATTTGAGGAAAAACTTGCTATTAAGCTAATTCCTTATAAAAATTAAAGCGTAAATTTTAGCTACAATTCATGCAATTTCACAAAGATTCCCATAAATAATCACTTTAAAGATTAATTTTTGTAAAAAAAAGCACTTTCAAATCAAATTACAAGTGAAAATCCATACAAATTTATTTCATTTTATGTATTTTTATCCTATGAAAAATCTGTCTCTATCCATATTATTGCTGTAAAATTAGAAAAACCATGTTTTTTTAGTGCAAGAAAAAGAGGAAAGAAAATTTCCGAAAAAATTTCTTTCCTCTTTTAATGACAAAAGATTCAGTTTTAACTGTTTTCTTATGACAAGTGGCTGGCAATATAATCTACTGCACTACCTACTGTTTCGATTTGTTCGGCATCTTCATCAGAAATTTCGGTACCGAATTCATCTTCTAATTCCAAGACAAATTCCATCACGCTAATGGAATCTGCATTCAGGTCGTCTTTGATGCTCATAGTATCAGTAACTTGATCAGCATCCACGTTAAAGTGGTTTGCAATCACGGCTGCTACTTTTTTAAATACTTCTTCACGCGTCAAATGTATTCACCTCCACGTTTATGACAATATCAAAAGATAGCTACCAAACATTTTAAGGGTTTCTAAATACTTTGTCTAGCCTTTTTTAGGTAATTGTTGTTTTAAAAACTTTTTAATCGACTTTTTCTTCTTCGCGAGCTTCAAATTGTGCAACTAATTGGGGTACCATATCTGTTTTTAACATTGTATGAATTTGACGAATTGTATAGCTAACAGCTTCAGGACCCGTGGCGCCGTGGGTTTTAATTACAGGAGCTTTTAAGCCAAATAAAACAGCTCCACCATATTTTGCATAGTCCATTTCGTTTTTTAAATTACGTAGACCGTCTTTTAAAAGTAAAGCGCCCATTTTCCCTTTAAAACCTTCTGCTAAGATAGATTCTTTTAGCAAAGCCATCAGGTTTAGAGCAGTTCCTTCGATTGTTTTCAAAACTGCATTACCCGTGAAACCATCTGTCACAACTACATCTGCTGCACCGTTTAAAAGTTCTCGTGCTTCGACATTCCCGATAAAATTAAGATTATTTTCGGCTTTTAAAAGTTCAAAAGTTTTTTTCGTTAACTCACTGCCTTTTGTCTCTTCTGTCCCATTATTTAAAAGTCCTACCCGTGGGTTGGCAATTCCCCGAACATGTTGTGCATAAAAAGAACCTAAAATTCCGTATTGCAACAAATGCTCCGGTTTGTTATCTGCATTGGCGCCGAGGTCTAACATATCAAAACCACCCTCTTTACCAAGAACCGGCAATGTGGACATTAAACCGGGACGTTCAATGCCTTTAATGCGACCAACAATGAATAATCCTGCCGCTAGCAATGCACCGGTATTCCCTGCGGAAAAAATAGCATCTGCTTCACCATTTTTAACTGCTTGCGCTGCCAATACCATTGAAGCTTGCTTTTTGCGTCGAATTGCCTTTACCGGTTCATCATCGCTGTTGATTTTTTCATCTGTATGAATAATTTTAACATTTGCTTCATCCGTTACATATTTCTTTATTTCTGCTTCTTTGCCATATAATTGAAATTCAATATCGGGAAAATCTTTTTTCGCCAACATTACGCCTTCGACAATTGCTTTGGGAGCGTTGTCGCCACCCATCGCATCTACTGCGATTTTCATCATTTCGTTATACCCCCTGTAAACCATCAATTACAGAAGCTGGGAGATTAATTTGTCTCAACCCCTGTTCACGCATAAACATTGTGACAAAAGTAGATTCTTCAAAAAACAATCCGAAATTTCTTGAAGTTGAACACTTCTATCCCAACCTCTTTTCATATGTTACAAAGTATAGCATAATCAATCAAAAAATTGCGTTTCTGCCTGATTTTTTATTGCTGCAACTAATCCTTGATATTCTGGTAGAACGTGCCAATTTTTCATTTGCCAAACTTTTTGTGCTTCACTTCTGGCTACCTCTAAAATATTAGCATCTGCAACTAAATCGCCAGCAATAAACTGCGGAATACCCGATTGTCGAAAACCAAATACTTCTCCTGGTCCGCGTAACTTCAAGTCTTCTTCACTTAAGACAAAACCATTATTGGTTTCTGTCATGATTTTCATCCGCGCAGCACCAGTTTCATTTTTCGGATCTGCAACTAAAATACAATAGGACGCTTTCGCGCTTCGACCAACCCGTCCGCGCAATTGGTGAAGTTGGGCCAGCCCAAAGCGTTCTGCATCAATAATTAACATAACAGTTGCATTAGGAACATTGACCCCGACTTCAATTACTGTCGTCGAAACCAAAATTTGCATTTTATTTTCTTTGAAGTCTGTCATAATTGTTTCTTTTTCTTGATTTTTCATTTTGCCATGGAGCATACCAACTTTATACTCTTGTCCATAAAAAGCTTGGAGGTGTTCATAAACTTCTGTCGCATTTTTGACATCTAGTGTTTCTGATTCTTCAATTAACGGACAAATAACATACATTTGATGACCTTGTTTTAACTCCTGGTGTGACCAGTCTAAAACAGAATCTAACTGACTTGGACGAACCCAGCGTGTTTCAATCGGGATACGGCCGGCTGGAAGTTCATCAATAATTGAAACATCCATTTCCCCATAGGCCGTAATCGCTAATGTGCGCGGGATTGGTGTGGCAGTCATAAATAAGACATCTGGCCGTAACCCTTTTTCCCGTAAAACGCGTCGTTGATTCACACCAAAACGGTGCTGCTCATCAGTAATCACTAAACCTAAATTGGCAAAAATGACATCTTCTTGAATTAATGCATGAGTTCCTACTACCACATCTATTTCTCCGTTTGCAAGTTGTTCTAAAATAATTCGGCGTTCCTTTGCCTTAGTGGAACCCGTTAAAAGCGCAGTAGAAACTTCTAAAGGATCAAATAATTGATTTAAACTCTCCATATGCTGTTGAGCCAAAATTTCTGTTGGTACCATTAAAGCTCCTTGAAAACCTGCTGTCATAGTAGCGTATAAAGCAATAGCTGCTACTACCGTCTTTCCGCTACCAACATCACCTTGCAATAGTCGCTGCATATGTAGCGGACTTTTTAAATCTGCACAAATTTCATTGGTAACTTTTTTTTGCGCAGCAGTCAATTCAAAAGGCAGACTCGCTATAAAGGATTTCAGACGCTTTACATCGTACTGAATAGCAAGACCATTAATTGCGGCTTTTTCTACTTGCTTTAGAGACTGTAACTTCATTTGAAAGATAAAGAATTCTTCAAAAACTATACGTCGTTTGGCTTGATGGCTTTCTTCTTTATCAGTTGGAAAATGCATGGCATACATGGCTTTTTCACGATCTAGCAACCGATACTTTTCTTTTAATGACCGAGGTAGATTTTCTTCAATTTGATTTTTGTAAAGATCAAAAGCCTGACGAATCAAATCAATTAATGTCTTTTGCTTAATGCTTTTATTAACGTGATAAATTGGGGCAAAATCATCATCTGTACCGGATCCTAAAATTTTCATCCCAGTCATCGCTTTACGTTTTGCATCCCATTTGCCATAAACTGCTAATTCTTCACCCAAAATAACTTTATCTTTTAAATAGGGCTGATTAAAAAAAGAAACATTAAAAACTACATGATCTTGCATCATGCGAAATTTTAACATCGATTTTTTGTAACCAAAGCGGTTCACCACTGCTGGTGCAACTACGACTCCTTTCAAAGTAACTTTTTCTTGATCAGCCAATTCCGTTAAATCCCGTTCTTTAATATCATCATAGCGAAAAGGATAATAACTTAGTAAATCTTCCACTGTAACAATTCCTAAACTCGCTAAATCTTGGGCTCGTTTTGGTCCAACCCCTTTTAAAAAATCAACTTCTGTTTTCAGTCCTGCTGCCACTTTCCCACCTCAGTTCTTCATAAAAAATAAATAAAAGGTGAAACCAGGCTCGTCTTTGGGAGTAGCTGGTTTCACCTGCAATTTAGCAAATTTATTTTATTCTGCTGCAAATAAGTATGGATATACCGGTTGATTTCCTTCGTGGATTTCAACTTCTAAATCCTCATGTTTAGCTAGTAACGCTTCTGCAATTGCTTTTGCATCTTTTTCTTTGGTTTCATCACCAAAAATAATTGTAATAATTTCAGTATCTGCTGTAATCATTTTTTCCAAAGTTGTCAAGGCTGTTTTCATTTGATCAGAATTTGAAATAACGATTGCACCGTCCACCATGCCTAAGAAGTCGCCTTCATGAATTTCAATACCATCAATATTAGTATCGCGAATGGCATGCGTCACAGAACCAGAAATAACATCTGCTAATGCATCTGTCATTGCCTGTTTATTAGCTTCTAAATCTGCTTGTTCATTAAAACTTAACATAGCAGTCATACCTTGTGGAATTGTTTTAGACGCAATTACCGCCACAGGAACTTCAGCTACTTCAGCTGCTTGATCTGCAGCCATGAAGATATTCTTATTATTTGGTAATACAATTACTTTGTCAGCATTTACTTTTTCAATCGCATCTAAAATATCTTGGGTACTTGGATTCATAGTTTGACCACCAGAGATTACGTAATTTGCCCCTAGACTGCGGAATAATTTTGCTACCCCATCACCGGCTGCAATTGCAATTACTGCATACGGCATGCGAGGTTGTTTTACAGACTCTGTAGCAAATTCTTCTACTTGATGATCGTGTTCTAAAATGGTTTCATGCTGCAAACGCATATTATCCACTTTCACTTTAACTAAAGCACCAAATTTTTGACCATAATTCATGACTTCACCAGGATGTTCTGTGTGCACATGAACTTTAATGATTTCATCGTCATTCACAACCAATAATGAATCTCCTAAACCATCTAAGTAGTTACGGAAAGTTTCGTAGTCAAATTCACTATCCACGGTAGGACCTTCGCCGATATTCACCATAATTTCAGTACAATAGCCAAATTTAATGTCTTCTGTTGCTAGTTGTCCTTGAACGCTGCGATGGTGCTCAGCATTGACCATTTCATCCATTGCTGCAGGAGTTGGTTCAAAAGTTTCATCGGCTTGATATTCCCCTGTTAAAGCAGCCAAAAAACCTTCATAAACAAATAGCAATCCTTGACCGCCACTGTCGACCACGCCTACTTCTTTTAATACAGGCAATAAATCCGGTGTTTTTGCTAAAGCACGTTTCCCACCTTTAACAACTGCTTTTAAAACTTCCACGCAGTCATCTGTTTCGATTGCTTTTTTCTCGCCATACTCTGCTGCCACTCGCGCTACAGTCAAAATCGTACCTTCAACAGGCTTCATTACTGCTTTATACGCCGTTTCTACCCCGTGGGTAAATGCTTTGGCTAAATCCACTGCATTTAGTGTGACAACATCTGGAATTTGTTTGGAAAAACCACGGAACAATTGTGATAAGATAACACCGGAATTCCCCCGAGCTCCCATCAGTAATCCTTTGGCTAATATATTGGCCAATTCGCCAACATTTTCTGATGCAGAATCTAAAACAGCTTTAGCGCCACTGGTCATGGACATATTCATGTTCGTTCCGGTATCGCCATCTGGCACCGGGAAAACATTCAACGAGTTGACATATTCTGCATTAACTTGCAGACGACTAGCACCAGCCTGGACCATTTCCTGGAATTGACTTGCGCTTATTTCCGTTACTTTCACTGATAATCCTCCTTAGAATCGATCCCTCAAAAGCTGATCTCCTGCCTAATCTGGCAGTACACGTACACCTTGAACAAAAACATTAACGGAATTAGCCGTTACGCCTAACATTGTTTCCAAATTGTACTTCACTTTTTCTTGTACATTGCGAGAAACTTCCGATATTTTCGTCCCATAGCTAACGATGGTGTAAACATCCACCGCCACGCCGTTTTCTTCTTGTCGCACGATAACGCCACGGGAATAATTTTCTTTACGTAAAATTTCATTGATATTATCTTTGATTTGACTCTTGCTGGCCATGCCAACAATGCCAAATACGTCGGTAGCGGCGCCACCAACAACTGTGGCAATTACTTCGTTTGTAATCTCAATTGTGCCAGATGCAGTATTAATCTTTACAGCCATAAAAATAAGCCCCCTTAATTTAAGCTTTACAAAATGTGTTCTCTTGCATTTCGCATAATAAATGGCGAATGCAACAAAAGAGGGGCACAAATTCCCCCATTTTCTTCTATAGTATTTTATCATAGCTACCCTTTAAATAAAAGAAAGAGCTAACGGCAGTAAAAATATTCACGAAGCCTACAACGTTGTTTAATTTACATGGTTTAGCATAAAAAGTCAATATTTGCCGGCAAATTTAGCTTGCATAATTGGATCGTTTATGGTAAATTCAGTTAGTATGAGCCCTAATATGCGCTCCATAGCAAGGCAAAGGAGGAACTAGTCACATGGCAAAAGTTTGCTATTTTACAGGTCGTAAAACATCAAGTGCAAATAACCGCTCCCATGCGATGAACGCTACAAAACGTACAGTTAAACCTAACTTACAAAAAGTTCGCGTTTTAATCGATGGTAAACCTAAAAAAGTTTGGGTATCAGCTCGTGCTTTGAAATCAGGAAAAGTTGAGCGCGTTTAATTGACACTAGACTACAATACACCGTCTAAGGAAACTTAGACGGTTTTTTTGTGTCTATTTTTACAAAAAACTCGTTATTAAAAAATGATCATCTCAAAAAACATTTAGAAAATAGCAAAACGAAAAAACGCAAAAAAAGACTGGCGAAAAGCCAGTCTCTTTATAGATATGTGCCAATATTCATCATGTAATATTGAGACGAAATATGTTTTTTTAATACCCTAAAAATACTGCATTTTTTATACAGTGTCAAGACGCTTAGCCTTCAAAAACAAGAATATACCAATTCGCATATTGACTTTAGTCCCCTTTTTCAACGAAGCGTTATGAAGCGTCATGAAGTAGCTTTTAATACGGCTTTCAAATTTTAAAAGAGTTTTTTCTTTTTTCTTCAAAGCTTTCAGGCAAGTGGAGTTGTGATAAAATAGAAACAAGTTTTAACTTTAATCTAGAGAAATTTGGTGACCTAATGCAACAAGTGAAATCTTTTCTAAAGGAAAATCGTCTTTTAATGTTGGCGAGTTTCGGCCTGCCCTTTTTTATCTTGGCCTTTATTTATTTAACAATTGGGATTTATCCTGGTAGTAGCCGGAGTATTTTAGCTAGTGATGCCTTTTCACAATTTTCTAATTTCCACGCCAGTTTTCGCAATGCCATGCTTGGGAAACAGAGCTTTTTATATTCGTGGCACGCCTCTTTGGGATTGAATTACCTTTCCTTAATTTCTTATTATTTGGGCGGAGTTTTTACTCCTTTCGTATTGTTTTTTCCCAATCAGCTTATGCCAGATGCCCTCTACTTTTTAACTTTGTTAAAGGTCGGTAGCGCCGGTTTAGCTTTTTGGTTTTATGCCAAACACACTTTTGCTATTGATAAGTGGGCTCACGTTACATTGGCAGTGAGTTACGCTTTAATGTCTTTTATTATTGCTCATTCTGAAATTATTATGTGGATTGATGCCTTGATTTATCTTCCTTTAATTATTTGGGGGATTGATCGTCTTTTGTTATTACAAAAACCGCGTGTCTTATTTTTTAGCTACCTGTTACTTTTCATTTCCAGCTTTTATATGGGTTTTATGATTGGAATCTTTTCTGTTCTTTATTTTCTTGTGCGCCTTATTAGCAATTTCAAAACGAATAAATCCAAAATTCTCCCTTATGGCATAACTTCTATTTTAGCCGGCGGTGCTTCGATGATTATTATTTTACCGGCTGTTTTGGACTTGCGCACAAACGGCGAGGAGTTAACTCAAATTACCCAATTAAAAACGGAAGCGACAAATTTTTTAGATATTTTTATGAAAAATATGATTGGTGTCTATGATACGACTAAATACGGCAGTATTCCTTTCATTTATATTGGTTTACTACCTTTAACCTTCTGTTTGTTTTACTTTGTAACAAAATCAATAGCACACAAAGAAAAAATACTTTTTGCCGCTTTATTTGCAATTCTAATTGCTAGTTTTTACCTAGTACCATTGAATTTGTTCTGGCAAGGAATGCATGCCCCAAACATGTTTTTATTCCGCTACGCTTATTTATTTTCCTTTTTAGTCATCATGTTAGCCGGTTATGGTTGGGAACAATTCAAACCGGAATACTGGCCTAGACTAGTAGCCGTTCTGATTAGTCTGATGCTTTTATTTTGTTTTGCTATGGGACTTAGAGGTGATAACGAATATACTTATGTAAAATTTGGCTCTTTTGTTTTAACGATTTGCTTCTTATTGTTATATATTTTAGTTTTTACATTTACAGCCAAAGATAGCTTCACTAAAAAAACTGCGCGTATTCTATTATTAGCAGTCGTTTGTTGTGAAGCGGCTATTAATACAAATGGCATGGTGCGCGGCATTTTAAATGATTGGAATTATGCATCTCGCAGCCTCTATACAGAGCCTTATCCTGCTATTAAAAATTTAGTTGATCAAACCAAAACAAGTAATCAAACATTTTATCGGTTAGAAAACCTTGATCCTGTCTCTAGTAATGATAGCTTTAATTATGGTTATAGCGGTATCAGTATGTTTTCATCGATTCGCAATCGCCATTCTTCTAGTTATTTAGACCGTTTAGGCTTTCGCTCGAGGGGAACCAATCTAAATATCCGTTATGCGAATAATACGTTGTTGATGGATGGTTTTACGGGTATTAAATACAACTTAACCACAACCCCACTAAATAAATTTGGTTTTAAAGAAAAAGCTAAAGAAGCTGCGTACCAATTATATGAAAATGATTATGCTTTACCTCTAGCCTTTTTGACTGACGCTAGTGTTACTAAAGTTATTCAACCTGAAAATGATAATTTAACGAGTCAGACAAATTTAGTGAATGCCTTAAGTGGCGAAAATCTGCACTACTTTGATTTTTATCCATTATCGGTAGTAAAAACAGATAATACAACGGTTACAAATAATGGTAATTTCTTACGTTTAACTGAAGAAAAAGCTAATATTGCTAAAGATATCACTTGGAGCTTAACTATTCCGGCACATCGTCAAGCTTATTTAAGCCTTTATCCAGAAGATTTCGCGGAACTAGAAAGCTCTACTGTCACTATTTTAATCAACGGTCAAAAGCGCAAGACCCAAATTAACATTAGCGGCCAATATTACGATTTGGGTTATTATGATAAAGAAACTACCATTACTTTTACAGCTAGTTTTTATGGTACCAAATCGATTGGCTTACAAAATCCTCAAGTCGTTACACTAGATACTACTGCTTATGAGAAGGCTATGAAACGTCTGCAGCAAAATGGTGTACCATTAACAACGGGCAACCGTAGCGCAACTGGTAATTTTAGTGCCAAAGAAGATCAATTATTGATCACAACCATTCCTTTTGATAAAGGTTGGCAAGTTAAAATTGATGGAAAAAAAGTCCCAATTACTGCCTTTCAAGATGCTTTTCTCGCTGTTAAAGTAAAAGCCGGAAAACACAACATTACATTGCGCTATTTGCCACCAGGCTTTATTCTAGGTGTCGCCTTATTTATCAGCTGTTTAGTTCTTTTCTATTTCTTTGATCGTTTTTACCAAAAGAAAAGATAACCACTCAAAAAAACGTTGTTAAGCTGTCTAATTTAGACAACCTAACAACGTTTTTTAGTCATATTTCACTTCAACCAAATACAAACCTTCCGGGTGAGCAGTTGGTCCTGCTAGATTACGGTCTTTTGCTTTGATAATAGCGGGAATTGCATCTGCTTCTAGGCGCCCATTACCAATTTTCAATAATGTTCCTACCATGATGCGAATCATTTTGTATAAGAAACCATCCCCAGTAAAAGTGAACGTCAATTCATCACCAGCGTCATTAACCGCCATTTTTGCAACCCGAATCGTGCGAACTTTATCTTCCACTGAACTACCAGAAGCACAAAACGAAGTAAAATCATGTGTGCCTAAAAATGCGGGCAGAGCAGCTTCAATTTTTGCCAAATCAAGAGGATAAGGATAGTAACTAGCATAAAAACGACGAAACGGACTACGGGGTTTTCCAATATCTACTTTAAATTGATACGTTTTTTCCTTAACTAAATAGCGGACATGAAAATCATCTGGAACAACTTCAACACTTTTACAAGCAATATCTGCTGGCGACTGGGTATCCAAAGCAAAACGCATTTTTTCTAAAGGTCGCTCTTTTGGAAAGTCAAAATGAATAACTTGTCCTAAAGCATGAACACCTGCATCCGTTCGACCAGAGCCTTGCACTTCAACAAAAGTCCCATTGTTCATTTTTGTTAACGTTTTTTCTAGTTCTGCTTGGACAGTCCGCCCTGACACTTGGCGTTGAAAGCCGTGAAAGTTCGTACCGTCATAAGCAATAATAGCTTTATAGCGCAAATTTACTTCCTCAATTCCGAATTAAAATCAATAAAATTGTCACGACTGCAAAGACAACCACAACCATGCTATCTTTCAGATGCCAATCTAATTTTCGATATTTTGTCCGTCCTTCTCCTCCAGAGTAGCCTCTTGCTTCCATAGCAGTTGCTAAGTCTTCTGCTCGATTAAAACTCGAAACAAACAACGGGATTAAAAGCGGAATAATTGCTTTCATTTTTTGAACCAAACTACCTTCACCAAAATCAACCCCACGTGCGCGCTGGGCATTCATAATTTTTTCTGTTTCATCCATTAAAGTTGGCACAAACCGCAACGCAATTGAGAGCATTAAGCTAACTTCATGAACCGGGAAATGCACAACGTTTAAAGGACGCAAAATATACTCAATCGCATCGGATAATTCCAACGGTGCAGTCGTTAAAGTCAATAACGTTGACATGAAAATAATTAAAATAAAACGGCAAAAAATAAAAGCCCCATTCATTAAACCATAGTCTGTCACGGTAAAAACCCACCAGTGCCACAATATATTACCACCTGTAGTAAATAATACTTGTAACAAGACCGTAAATAAAATTAACCAAATTAAAGGTTTCACTCCTCGAATAAAAAAAGAGATTTTTACTTTCGAAAGAGCTATACACCCCAGCGTAAAGACGGCTAAAAAAGCATAGCTTTGCCAATTATTCGCAAAAAATATAACAGCAATAAAGTAAAAGCTAGCAATTAATTTAGCTCGTGGATCTAAACGATGAATTAAAGAGTCTCCCGGAATATAACGACCAAAAATCAGTTTATTCATCATTTAACACCACCTCCTGCTAAGAGCATTTCCGCTAATTCATCAGCAGTAATTGGCAAACGATCAAAACGCATTCCTTTTTCTTGCAAACGCAAAGCAAATTCTGTCGCCATCGGTACACCAATCTGTTTTTCTTGTACCCACGTTACATCTTGAAAGACATCTACTGGCCGACCTGATTTTACTAACGCGCCTTTTTCTAACACATAGACATAATCAGCAAAATTTGCCACATCATCCATCAAATGTGTTACTAAAACAATCGCAATATTTTTTTCTTGATGTAGTCGTAAAAACATCTCCATCATATCTTTACGTCCTTTTGGATCAAGCCCTGCGGTTGGTTCATCTAAGACTAATACTTCTGGCTCCATCGCCAACACCCCTGCAATTGCCACACGACGCATTTGACCACCTGATAGATCAAATGGTGAGCGTTCCATGTAAGAAGCGTCTAGCCCAACCAAATTGAGATATTCTTGGGCTAAAGCTTTAGCTGCTTCTTCTGATACACCAAAATTTTTCGGCCCAAAAGCAATATCTTTTGCAACAGTTTCTTCAAAAAGTTGGGCTTCAGGAAATTGAAAAACAATCCCTACTTTTTTTCGAATAGGTTTTAAATTCTTATTATCCGTCGTAGCAATAATTTTACGTTCACCAATTGTGACCGTGCCACTTGTTGGTTTTAGCAGTGCATTTAAATGCTGGAGTAACGTAGATTTACCACTGCCGGTATGACCGACAATTGCAGTATAAGAGCCCGCCGCAATTTCCAAATCAATATCATACAAAGCTCGCTGTTCAAATGGTGTTCCCGGTTGGTAGGTGAAGCCTACTTGTTCAAAATGGATGTCCATAACCAATTCACCATCCCTTCTTCAGTCAAGTATTCTGTAGGTACCACAACGCCCCGCTCTTTTAAAGCTGCTTTTAATTTTTCTGGAAAAGGTAAATCCAAACCTAATTCAATTAGTTTTTCGCCAGCAGAAAAAATTTCTGCTGGTGTTCCTTCTCTCACCAGCTTACCTTCTTGCATTACCAAAATCCGATTGGCATTAGCTGCTTCATCGATATCATGTGTAATTGATAAAACTGTTAAATTATTTTGGTCTTTAATTTTCTTAATGGTGCTAATAACTTCCTCGCGACCTTCTGGATCTAACATACTTGTCGCTTCATCCAAAATAATAATATCCGGACGCAATGCTACCACACCGGCAATCGCTACGCGCTGCTTTTGCCCACCAGATAGACGCGCTGGTTCTCTTTGTTTAAAGTCACTCATTCGAACCTGCTCTA
Organism: Enterococcus saigonensis; assembly: GCF_011397115.1. Taxonomy (NCBI): domain Bacteria; kingdom Bacillati; phylum Bacillota; class Bacilli; order Lactobacillales; family Enterococcaceae; genus Enterococcus; species Enterococcus saigonensis. The sequence goes on from NZ_AP022822.1 coordinate 2,420,068, forward strand.
GAGCATCTTGGACTCGCACTAACATTTCTTCACGCGGGACACCTTGATTTTCCATACCAAAAGCGACATCATCTTCGACAGTTGAACCAACGAATTGATTATCTGGATTTTGAAAAACCATCCCTACCATGCGGCGAATATCCCAAACATTTTCTTCATTCAATAAATTACCGCCAACTTTTACACTGCCTTGTTGCGGCAAGAGTAAGCCGTTAATTGTTTTAGCTAAAGTAGATTTACCAGAACCATTATGTCCAACGATTGCAACCCACTCACCTTTTTTGATACTAAAGCTAACCCCATCTAGCGCATTTCTTTCAGCCTCTGGATCATAGCTGAATTGGATATCTACAAGTTCAATAATATCTTCCATGGCGACTCCTGTCCTTTATTCCTTAGTCTCATTCCTATAAATAAATAATTACGAGTAAAAAAGCTGATTTAAAAGCTTTTCCTAATAAATTTAGCAGAAAATAAAGGCAAATACAAATTGTTATTACTGAATGTCTCCTAAACAATTTTTCATTTTTTTATTTGATAAAAATTATTTAGGAGGCATTCTGTTTCCAATCTGTCTTGACAGTAAATTTTGGGTAAAAAAAAAGCACTTTATGATGAGTGCCTGCCCCTTAGTTAAACTAAGGGGCGGCGCTGAGCTAGACTCGGAAATTACTTCCAACATCATAACACTCTAAAGGACATCGATAAAGTGATGAAAAGTGTGATATTAAACAAGTTCTAGGATAACCATAGGTGCTGCATCGCCGCGTCTTGGTTCTGTCTTCAAGATGCGAGTGTAGCCACCTTGGCGTTCTGCATAACGAGGAGCGATATCGTTAAATAGCTTTTGTAAAGCTGATTCAATAACGATTTCTTCGTTTTCTTCCCGTACACTTGCTACTTCGTTACGTACGAAAGCAGCTGCTTGACGACGGGCATGCAAATCGCCGCGTTTACCTAAAGTGATCATTTTTTCAGCAGTTGAACGAACTTCTTTAGCACGAGCTTCAGTCGTTACGATACGTTCGTTGATCAATAAATCAGTTGTTAAATCACGCAACATCGCTTTACGTTGGCTAGATGTGCGTCCTAATTTGCGGTAACTCACGTGGAATTCCCTCCTTTTTGATTCTGCGACTATTAGTCGTCTTTACGTAATCCTAAACCAAGATCATGTAATTTAGCTTTCACTTCTTCAAGAGATTTACGGCCTAAATTACGCACTTTAATCATTTCTGGTTCAGATTTGTTGGTCAATTCTTGCACTGTATTGATACCAGCACGTTTTAGACAGTTATATGAACGAACAGATAAGTCTAATTCTTCGATTGTCATTTCTAACATTTTTTCTTTTTGTGTTTCTTCTTTTTCAATCATGATTTCAGCATTTTTAGCCTCATCCGTTAGATTCACAAAAATATCCAAATGTTCAGTCATGATTTTCGCAGCTAAACTCATCGCTTCCATCGGCATGATAGAACCGTCAGTCCAAATTTCCATCGTCAATTTATCAAAATCGTCACGACGGCCAACCCGCGTGTTTTCTACTTGGTAGTTAACACGATTTACTGGTGTGTAAATTGAATCAACTGGAATCACGCCAATTGGCATATCTTCCCGTTTGTTTTCATCAGCTTGCACATAACCACGACCAGGTCGAACAGTCAAGCGGGCATGAAAAGTTGCCCCTTCAGAAACGCTACAAATATACATATCTTTGTTTAAAATTTCTACATCACTGTCAACGATAATGTCACCAGCAGTAACAGTCGCTGGACCGGTAATGTCGATTTCAAGGGTTTTTTCTTCTTGCGTGTACATCTTAAGAGCAAGACCTTTGATATTCAAAATGATTTGTGCGACATCTTCGCGCACACCTTTGACGGTGGAGAATTCGTGTAAGACGCCATCAATTTGAATACTTGTGATCGCTGCCCCAGGCAATGAAGATAATAAAATACGACGTAGGGAATTGCCTAAAGTAGTCCCATAACCTCTTTCTAGAGGCTCAACGATGAACTTGCCATAATCTTTTTCTTCATCAATTTTTGCAACTCTTGGTTTTTCGAATTCAATCATTCTTATCTTTTACCCCTTTCAAAACGAAAAGTGTCTTGTTCAATGACGTAAAAATGTAGAAACTCAAATTGAGCAGCACTCATTAAACACGACGGCGTTTTGGAGGGCGGCATCCATTATGAGGAACTGGAGTCACGTCACGGATTGCAGTCACTTCTAGACCTGCTGCTTGTAATGAACGAATTGCTGCTTCACGTCCAGAACCAGGGCCTTTAACAGTTACATCAACTGTTCTTAATCCATGTTCCATTGCAGCTTTTGAAGCAGTTTCAGCTGCCATTTGAGCGGCAAAAGGTGTTGATTTTTTGCTACCTTTAAAACCTAAAGCACCAGCAGATGACCATGCTAAAGCATTACCATGAGTATCTGTAATCATTACAATTGTATTGTTGAATGTTGAATGGATATGCGCAATACCGGTTTCAATATTCTTTTTGACACGGCGTTTACGATTCACTTTTTTTGCTACCATGAAGTTTTAACCTCCTTCACTAAATTATTATTTTTTCTTACCTGCAACTGTTTTAGAAGGACCTTTACGCGTGCGGGCATTATTTTTAGTGTTTTGACCACGAACTGGCAAACCACGACGGTGACGGATACCACGGTAAGAACCGATTTCCATCAAACGTTTAATGTTTAAGTTGACTTCACGACGAAGATCGCCTTCAACTTTTAATTTATCAACTGCTGCACGGATAGCATCTGTTTGTTCATTCGTTAAATCACGAACACGAACATCTTCAGATACGCCAGCTTCAGCTAACACTTCTTTCGCAGTAGTGTTTCCGATACCATAGATGTAAGTTAAAGAAACTACTACGCGTTTATCACGAGGAATATCTACTCCTGCAATACGTGCCATATTTTGTTACACCTCCGATTATCCTTGACGTTGTTTATGTTTTGGATTTGCTGGGCAAATCACCATAACGCGCCCTTTACGACGAATTACTTTACAATGTTCACACATTGGTTTTACTGATGGTCTTACTTTCATGATAATACCTCCTTGAAGTTTACGGAGTACAATTATTTAAAACGGTATGTGATCCGACCACGTGATAAATCGTATGGCGATAATTCTACCGTCACTTTATCACCGGGCAGGATGCGGATGTAGTGCATACGGATCTTACCTGATACCGTAGCGAGCACTTGGTGTCCGTTTTCCAATTCCACTTTAAACATTGCATTCGGCAAAGTTTCGACGACTGTACCTTCGATTTCGATAACATCTTCTTTTGCCACGCACAGTACCTCCTTGTACTTGTTTCGCTTTACACGATAAAATGGCGGAAACTTGGCGTTCCCACCTGAGATTCTCAAAACTTGCCTTTATTTAACGCTAAAGGCGGACTGACATATTCTATCATAATATATCACACTTAGCAAGAGAAAGTTTCTTTGCAAGTCGGTAGCTGTTTGCGCGTGTTACCCGATGATCTTTTGCACGTCGGCAAAGACTGCATCGATATCACGATCTCCATCAATCGACTGCAATAAACCTTGATCTTTGTAATAGCCTAAGATTGGTTCACTGCTTTTAATGTTGACAGCTAGACGATTCTTGACTGTTTCAGGTTTGTCATCTTCTCGTTGATAAAATTCGTGGCCCCCACAACGATCACAGGTGCCTTCAACTTTAGTTGGATTGAAGATTTTGTGATACGTTGCCCCGCAATTGCGACACATATAGCGACCAGCAAGACGTTCAACTAAGATTTCTGACGGAACATGGATTTCAACGACGGCATCTAATTTTTTCCCAAGTTCTGAAAGCATTTGATCTAATGCTTTTGCTTGATCTAAAGTCCGAGGAAAACCATCTAACAAGAAGCCCTTGTCAGTATCAGGTTCTGCTAGGCGCTCTTTTACGATACCATTGGTAACTTCGTCAGGCACTAATTCACCTTTATCCATATAAGCTTTTGCTTCCAGGCCGAGAGCTGTTTCATTGGCCATAGCTGCCCGAAACATATCACCTGTTGAAATGTGAGGAATTTGATACGCAGCGACAATTCTTTCGGCTTGCGTTCCTTTACCTGCACCAGGCAATCCCATTAATACAAGGTTCATACTAACTCCTCCTGTAAGTTTATGGTGGGGGTGTTGAGGAGAACCCTCAACACTTCACCTTCACTCTAATTGATAAAACCAGTATATTTCCGTTTCAGCATTAGACCTTCTAACTGTTTGGCAGTTTCCAGCGCAACACCGATTACGATCAATAGACTTGTGCCCCCCAAACCAATTGATTGTGGCAAGTTCCAAACCATTTGTGCAATAATTGGTAACAATGCAACTAAGCCTAAGAACAAGGCCCCAACCGCGCTTAAACGCATCAATAAGCGAGAGACATAATCTTCAGTACCTTTACCAGGTCTGACCGATGGAATGTAACTTCCTTGCTTTTGTAAGTTTTCCGCTAATTTCTCAGGGTTAACTTGCACGAAAGCGTAAAAGAACGTAAATGCTACAATCAATAATGTATAAATCGTTGCACCTGGCACCGTGTTATAATTAAAGATCTGCATCATTACTTCATACCAACCTTCACCACGATACGAGCCGCTTAAAGCTTGTAAAATGGCATTCGGGGTAGCAATGAAAGAACTGGCGAAAATAACTGGAATAACGCCGGCAGCATTAACTTTAAGCGGCAAATAACTGCTTGTTGGTGCACCAGCTACTCGTTTTGTATATTGGATTGGAATTTTACGTTCTGCTTGTTGGACATAAGTTACCAACGTAATAATCACTAACACAGCAATTACTAAAGCAACCATAAATAATGCCGATTTCCAAATTTCACTTGATTCGATATTAATGAAATAATCTTCCACTAATTGTTTAATCGCATCAGGTAAACGAGAGATAATACCAGCAAAGATGATCATAGAAACCCCATTGCCAACTCCTTTTTCTGTAATTTGCTCTCCCAACCAGGTGACAAACATTGTACCCGCAGTTAAGATTAAACCAATTACAACAAAAGTCATCACATCTGGGTTATCCACAAAGCCAAGCTGTGTCCAAGAATTAAATCCAGCTGTAATCCCGACTGATTGAACAAAGGCCAAAACCAATGTCAAAATGCGCGTAGCTTGATTTAATTTACGTCGTCCTACTTCTCCTTGTTTAGACCATTCAACGAATTTTGGCACAATATCCATTTGCAACAACTGAATAACAATTGAAGCAGTAATATAAGGTGACACACCCATTGAAAAGACTGAAAAGTTTTGCATTGCACTACCACTCACCATGTTTAACATGTTTAAAAACGGTAGATCAGCAATACTTTGTAAGCGACTAGCATCAACACCAGGAACGGTGATATGTGCTCCTAGACGAAAGACGAATAAAGCAAAAACGGTAAAGAAGATCTTTGATCTAATATCTTTAACTTTAAAAGAGTCTTTCAACAGTTTAAACATTAGATCACCTCAATTGACCCACCGTTAGCTGTGATAGCTTCTTCGGCTGTTTTTGAGAATTTAGCTGCTTTCACAGTTAATTTCTTAGTCAATTCACCGTTGCCTAAAACTTTGATTCCAGCTTTTTCGTTTTTCACGATTCCAGCTTCTACTAGAGTAACAGGTGTTACTTCAGTACCGTCTTCAAAGCGATTTAAGACATCTAAATTGATTACTGCATATTCTTTACGGTTAACGTTAGTAAAACCACGTTTTGGTAAACGACGGAATAATGGTGTTTGACCACCTTCAAATCCTAGACGTACACCGCCACCTGAACGCGCTTTTTGACCTTTTTGTCCGCGACCAGCTGTTTTACCGTTACCAGATGAAGTACCGCGACCGACGCGATTGCGTACTTGGCGTGATCCTTCTGCAGGTTGTAATTCATGAAGTTTCATAGGGTTGGCACCTCCTTAACAAGTTAAACTAAGTTTGATTAAATTTCTTCAACGTCCACCAAGTGAGAAATAGTGTTAACCATGCCTTTGATTGCATCATTAGCTGGTTTTACTACAGTTGTGTTCACTTTACCTAGACCCAACGCTTTAACAGTATCACGTTGGTTTTGAGGACGTCCGATAACACTGCGTTTTAAAGTAATTTTTAATTCAGCCATTATTGTTGTCCTCCTTATCCGATAATTTCTTCAACTGATTTGCCACGTAATGCAGCAACTTCTTCAGCACGTTTTAATTGAGATAAACCTTCAACAGTTGCGCGAACAACGTTGATTGGTGTGTTTGAACCTAATGATTTAGAAGTAATATCTGAAACGCCTGCTAATTCTAAGACGGCACGGACAGGTCCACCTGCTGCAACCCCAGAACCTTCAACTGCTGGCTTCATTAAAATGCGGCCACCGCCAAAGACGCCAATAACTTCATGAGGGATAGTTGTTCCCACCATAGGTACTTCAATCAAGTTTTTCTTAGCACTTTCGATCGCTTTACGGATAGCTTCTGGTACTTCTTGTGCTTTACCTGTACCAAAACCTACGTGTCCGTTTTTATCGCCAACTACAACTAAAGCTGCAAAACGTAAACGACGTCCGCCTTTAACAACTTTTGTTACACGGTTAATCGCAACAACGCGGTCTTCTAATTCCAAATGATTTGGATCGATGTAAGTCATGAATGGTGTTCCTCCTTTTCCTAAAATTCTAGTCCATTTTCGCGAGCAGCTTCAGCTAAAGCTTGCACACGGCCATGGTAAAGGTAACCACCACGGTCAAAGACTACTTCTTTAATACCTTTAGCAGCAGCACGTTCAGCAACTAATTTACCAACGGCTTGTGCTTGTTCTGTTTTAGTTCCACCTGAAATTTCTTTATCCAAGGCAGAGGCACTTGCTAGCGTTACACCCGCTACGTCATCAATAACTTGCGCGTAGATGTTTTTGTTAGAACGGAAAACGTTCAAACGTGGGCACTCAGCAGTACCAGAGATTTTGTTACGGACACGGCGATGACGCTTTTGACGTGTCTTGTTTTTGTCTGGTTTTGTAATCACAATTGTCACCTCTTCTATTTGCTGGCCTAAGCCGCGAAAAGTATATAGTTATCTTCAAAAAAGGAAGATGTGAAGCCGTAATTTTCATACGGGCTTCGGCTATATCCTTTATTATTTACCAGTTTTACCTTCTTTACGGCGTACGAATTCGCCAACATAGCGGATACCTTTGCCTTTATAAGGTTCTGGAGGACGTACGCCACGGATATTCGCAGCTAATTCGCCAACTACTTCTTTGTTGATCCCTTTAACGATCACTTGTGTGTTCGCTGGAACTTCAATTTCAACGCCAGCTGGCGCTTCAATTTCAACTGGGTGAGAGTAACCCACGTTTAAGACTAACTTTTTGCCTTGTAATTGGGCACGGTAACCAACCCCGATAAGTTCAAGAGCTTTTTGGAAACCTTCAGAAACACCTACGACCATGTTGTTGAAGTTGGCACGAGTTGTTCCATGGATTGTTTTCATTTCTTTTGTGTCATTTGGACGAGTGAAAGTTACCACGTTTCCTTCGACATTCATAGTAATGTCAGCAGAAAAAGTACGTGTAAGTTCACCTTTAGGACCTTTGACTGTAATGTTGTTGCCATCTTGCTTAACTTCTACGCCAGCAGGCAATTCAACGATTTTATTACCGATACGACTCACTTAAAGACACCTCCTTGTAAAAGATTATATTACCATACGTATGCGACAACTTCGCCGCCGACATTTTTTTGACGCGCTTCTTTATCAGTGATTACACCGTCAGAAGTCGAGATAATGGCGATACCTAAACCATTTAATACTTTTGGTACTTCGTCAGCTTTAACGTAAGCACGCAAGCCTGGTTTAGAGATACGTTTCAAGTTAGTGATAACACGTTCACCGTTTTTACCGTATTTCAGGAAGACACGGATCACGCCTTGTTTGTCATCTTCGATATATTCAACATCACGAATGAAACCTTCGTTTTTCAAGATTTCAGCGATGTCACGCTTGATTTTTGATGCAGGCACTTCTAAAGATTCGTGCTTAACCATGTTAGCATTACGAATGCGAGTTAGAAAATCTGCGATTGGATCTGTCATGACCATGGGTTCTTTACCTCCTTTATGCGAGTATTTGTTTACCAGCTAGCTTTCTTCACGCCGGGAATTTGACCTTTATAGGCAAGTTCGCGGAAGCAAATACGGCAAAGTTTAAATTTACGATAAACTGAATGTGGACGTCCGCAACGTTCGCAACGAGTATATGCTTGTGTTGAATGTTTAGCAGGACGTTGTTGTTTAGCAATCATTGATTTTTTAGCCACGTAGTTCGCCTCCTTTAATTATTTTTGGAATGGCATGCCTAATTGTGTCAGCAATTCACGTGATTCTTCATCAGTGTTGGCTGTTGTCACAATAACGATGTCCATCCCGCGTACTTTGTCGACCAAATCATAATCAACTTCAGGGAAGATTAATTGTTCTTTGATACCTAAAGTGTAGTTACCGCGACCATCGAATGATTTTTTACTTACACCATGGAAGTCACGGACACGTGGTAGTGAAACACTTACCAATTTGTCTAAGAATTCATACATGCGTTCGCCGCGCAAAGTAACTTTGGCGCCGATTGGCATACCTTCACGTAAACGGAAGCCGGCAATAGATTTTTTAGCTTTAGTAATCAACGGTTTTTGACCAGCGATTAAAGTCAATTCTTCTACTGCTTTATCTAAATTTTTCGCATTTGAAACAGCGTCACCCACACCCATGTTGATAACAATCTTTTCAACTTTTGGTGCTTGCATCACTGAATTATAATTGAATTTTTCCATTAAAGCTGGAACTACTTCTTTTGAGTATTTTTCTTTCAGGCGGTTCATTTAGTTGCCCCTCCTTCCTTTAATTATTTATCTAGAACTTCACCGGTTTTCTTGGAAACACGGACTTTTTTACCGTCAACTTCTTTGTAGCCAACCCGAGTAGCTTCACCGTTTGATGGGTCGATGATCATGACATTTGATACATGAATCGGAGCTTCCATTTCAACGATTCCGCCTTGCGGAGCAGCTTGAGAAGGTTTTTGGTGTTTTTTCACGATGTTAACACCTTCGACTACAACTTTATCTTTTTTCGGGAAAGCTTCTAAAACAACGCCTTCTTTGTTTTTATCTTTACCGGTGATAACTTTGACTTTGTCGCCTTTTTTAATAAACATTACTGTTTCGCACCTCCTTTTAAAATAGGTTTTCTTATAATACTTCTGGTGCTAGGGAAACGATCTTCATGAAGTTGTTTTCACGCAATTCACGGGCAACAGGGCCAAAGATCCGAGTTCCACGAGGGCTTTTATCGTCACGGATAATTACCGCAGCATTTTCATCAAATTTAATATAAGAACCGTCAGCACGGCGCGCACCTGATTTAGTGCGGACGATGACCGCTTTGACAACGTCGCCTTTTTTGACAACCCCACCTGGCGTTGCTTGTTTAACTGAAGCAACGATCACGTCTCCGATGTTAGCAGTTTTGCGACCTGAGCCACCTAGGACTTTGATCGTCAAAATTTCGCGCGCACCTGAGTTATCAGCAACTTTTAATCGGCTTTCTGATTGGATCACGGTTGTATCCTCCTTTATCGCTTTATTTATCTACCAAGTTTCAAAGTGTAATTAGATAATTACAGCTTTTTCAACGATTTCTACTAGACGGAAACGTTTAGTAGCAGATAATGGACGAGTTTCCATAATTTTCACGATATCGCCAACTTTTGCTTCGTTGTTTTCATCGTGCGCTTTGTATTTCTTAGAGTAGTTCATTCGTTTACCGTAGATAGGGTGGTTTTTCTTTGTTTCTACAACGACAGTAATGGTTTTATCCATTTTGTCAGATACCACGCGACCTTGGTAAACTTTACGTTGATTTCTTTCAGTCATACCGCTAATGGCCTCCTTCCACAATTACTTCGCTTGTTCACGCAACACAGTTTTGATGCGTGCAATCGATTTACGTACTTCTTTGATACGTGCAGTGTTTTCTAATTGACCGGTTGCTAATTGGAAACGCAAGTTGAACAATTCTTCTTTCAATTGTTTTTCCTGATCAAGCATTTCGGCAGTGGTTAATTCTCTGATTTCTTTAACCTTCATTCGATTCACCACCCATTTCCTCACGTTTTACGATCTTCGTTTTCATTGGTAATTTGTGAGAAGCAAGACGCAATGCTTCACGAGCAACTTCTTCAGGAACACCGGCGATTTCAAACATGATTTTGCCGCGTTTAACTGGTGAAACCCAGCCTTCAGGAGCCCCTTTACCTTTACCCATACGTACGCCGATCGCTTTAGATGTATATGATTTATGAGGGAAAATTTTAATCCACACTTTCCCACCACGCTTCATGTAACGAGTCATAGCGATACGTGAAGCTTCGATTTGACGGTTGGTGATCCAATGTGATTCCACAGCTTGTAAGCCGAATTCACCAAAAGCAATCTCTTTACCGCCTTTTGCTTCTCCGCGCATTTTACCACGGAATTCACGACGATGTTTTACACGTTTAGGTACTAACATGTTTATTTCCCTCCTTTCTTAGTGTTTTGAGCGTTCTTTTTCGTTGGCAAGATTTCGCCACGATAGATCCACACTTTAACTCCTAATTTTCCGTAGGTAGTATCTGCTTCTTCCCAAGCGTAGTCGATATCGGCACGCAATGTATGAAGTGGAACAGTACCTTCTGAGTAGCCTTCGCTACGAGCGATATCAGCACCGTTTAAACGGCCAGATACCATTGTTTTGATTCCTTTAGCACCCGCGCGCATTGTGCGTTGGATAGCTTGTTTTTGAGCGCGTCGGAACGCAACCCGGTTTTCTAATTGGCGTGCAATTCCTTCACCAACTAATTTTGCATCTAAATCTGGTTTTTTAATTTCCACGATGTTGATGTGGATACGTTTGCCAGTTAAGCTGTTTAATTGTTTACGTAAGTTTTCAACTTCTGAACCACCTTTACCAATTACCATACCTGGTTTAGCAGTGTGGATAGAAACGTTCACGCGGTTAGCAGCACGTTCGATTTCAACAGTAGAAACTGCAGCGTCAGCTAATTTAGTCGCGATAAACTTACGGATTTTCAAATCTTCGTGTAAGAAGTCAGCATACTCTTTTTCAGCATACCATTTTGCATCCCAGTCGCGGATGATGCCTACACGCATTCCAATTGGATGTACTTTTTGACCCACTGATTATCCCTCCTTATTTTTCTGATACGACTACAGTGATATGACTTGTACGTTTGTTGATTGGTGAAGCTGAACCTTTAGCCCGTGGACGGAAACGTTTCATTGTTGGTCCTTCGTTAACAAAGGCTTCGGAAACAACTAAGTTTTCAACATCTAAGTCAAAGTTGTTTTCTGCATTCGCAACTGCTGACATCAAAACTTTCTCGATGATTCCGGCAGCTTTATTTGGTGTGAACTTTAAGATTGCAATTGCATCAGCAACGCTTTTACCTCTAATTAAATCAATCACTAGACGAGATTTGCGAGGAGATACGCGAATTGTTTTCGCAGTTGCTTTAGCTTTTGTAATTTGTTCTGCCATGATGATATCCTCCCCTCAAATATTAACGTCTTGTTTTTTTATCGTCAGCAGCGTGCCCACGATAAGTTCTGGTTGGTGCAAATTCACCTAATTTATGTCCTACCATGTCTTCTTGAATGTAAACTGGGACATGTTTGCGTCCGTCATAGACAGCAATCGTAAAACCGATAAAATTCGGAAAAATTGTTGAACGACGTGACCAAGTTTTGATGACTTTTTTCTTTTCGGCACCTTGTTGTGCTTCGACCTTTTTCATCAAGTGTTCATCGACGAAAGGTCCCTTCTTTAAACTACGACCCATGGTGAACCTCCTTCCAAAATGTAGACCACATGGTCAAAAAACTTATTTAGCTTTGCTACGACGTACGATAAGTTTGTCTGAAGCAGCTTTTTTATTACGTGTTTTGTAACCCAATGCAGGTTGACCCCAAGGTGATACTGGAGCTTTACGTCCGATTGGAGCTTTACCTTCACCACCACCGTGTGGGTGATCGTTAGGGTTCATTACGCTACCACGAACAGTAGGACGTTTGCCCATCCAACGAGAACGACCAGCTTTACCAATGTTAATCAATTCGTGTTGTTCATTACCAACAGAACCAATTGTTGCACGGCAAGTTGCTAAGATCATCCGTACTTCGCCTGAGTTTAAGCGGATCAAGACGTATTTGCCTTCTTTACCTAATACTTGAGCGCTTGTACCAGCTGAACGAATTAATTGTCCGCCTTTACCTGGTTTCATTTCGATGTTGTGGATAACAGTACCAACCGGGATGTTTGCAAGTGGTAATGCATTCCCAACTTTGATATCAGCTTCTGGACCAGAAACCACTGTCATACCTACTTCTAAGCCTTTTGGAGCTAAGATGTAAGCTTTAACACCGTCTGAATAATGTACTAACGCAATGTTAGCAGAACGGTTTGGATCATACTCGATTGTTTTAACAGTAGCAACAACGTTATCTTTGTTACGTTTGAAGTCGATTACGCGGTATTGACGCTTGTGACCGCCGCCTTGGTGACGTACAGTGATACGACCGTTGTTGTTACGACCGGCATTGTTTTTCAATGGTGCCAACAAAGTTTTCTCTGGAGTGCTTGTTGTAATCTCAGCAAAATCAGAGCTTGTCATGTTACGGCGACCATTTGAGGTAGGTTTGTACTTTTTAATTGCCACGCCTGTTTCCCTCCTATTTAGTAGTAGAATTTAATGCTTATTCAGCTTCGAAAATTGTAATTTCTTTTGATGCTTCAGTTAAAGTAACGATCGCTTTGCGACGTTTCTTTGTGTATCCTGCATATTTGCCCATGCGTTTGAATTTTGGACGCACGTTCACGATATTAACGTTTTTCACTTTAACACCGTCAAAAGCAGCTTCAACTGCTTGTTTTACTAAAGTTTTGTTCGCTTTAGTGTCCACTTCAAAAGTGTATTTCTTGTCATCCATGGCAAGCATAGATTTTTCAGTGATCACTGGGCGTTTGATAACATCTAGTAAGTTCATTATGCAAGCACCTCCTCAATTTGAGTCAGAGCAGCTTGAGTTGCTAACATTTTATCGCTTGAAACTACATCCAATACAGATACGTTGTTTGAAGTAACAACAGTTACGTTTGGTAAGTTACGAGCTGATAAAGCAGCAAAGTCGTTGTCTGCTTCAAGTACAACTAATACTTTAGAATCAACTGACAAGTTTGCTAAAACTTGTTTGAATTCTTTAGTTTTTGGTGCGTCAAAGCTTAATGCATCAACTGCAACCATTTTGTTTTCAGCAACTTTTGCTGATAAAACAGATTTCATTGCTAAGCGACGAACTTTTTTAGGAAGCTTGTAGCTGTATGAACGTGGAGTTGGTCCAAAGACAACGCCACCGCCACGCCATTGTGGTGAACGGATTGAACCTTGACGAGCACGACCAGTTCCTTTTTGGCGCCATGGTTTACGGCCACCGCCTCGAACTGCGCTACGATTTTTCACAGCGTGTGTTCCTTGTCGTAATGAAGCGCGTTGCATGATGATTGCATCGTAGACAACACTTTCATTTGGTTCAATTCCGAAGATTTCTTCGTTTAATGTGATTTCGCCATTTTGGCTACCATCTTGTTTAAATAATGCAATATTCGGCATTCCTAAGTTCCTCCTTCCTTAAGTTTACTTATTTAGCTTTCACAGCAGATTTAATAGTAATCAATGATTTTTTCGCGCCAGGAACGTTACCTTTAATTAAGATTACGTTGCGTTCAACATCAACACGAACAACTTCCAAGTTTTGGATTGTTACGCGATTGCCACCCATGCGGCCTGCTAAACGTTTACCTTTAAATACCCGGTTAGGTGCTACAGGACCCATTGAACCAGGACGACGGTGATAACGAGAACCGTGAGCCATTGGTCCGCGGCTTTGGCCGTGACGTTTGATTACGCCTTGGAATCCTTTACCTTTAGTTGTACCAGTTACATCGATGACATCTCCAGCTTCGAAAATATCAACTTTGATTTCTGATCCTACTTCTAAGCCCTCTAGCTCAACATCCTTGAATTCGCGAATGAAGCGCTTAGGGGCCGTGTTTGCTTTTGCAACATGACCTTGCGCAGGTTTGTTTGATAAAACTTCACGCATATCTTGGTAACCGACTTGAACTGCTTCATAGCCGTCGTTTTCCACTGTTTTAAGTTGTAATACTACGTTTGGAGTAGCTTCAACAACTGTTACAGGTACTAACTCACCAGATTCAGTGAAGATTTGAGTCATTCCCACTTTTTTCCCTAAGATTCCTTTGGTCATGATTACACCTCCATCTTAATTTAATTAATTATAGTTTGATTTCAATGTTAACGCCGCTTGGCAAGTCTAGCTTCATTAAAGCATCAACTGTCTTCGGTGTTGGATTCACAATGTCGATTAGACGTTTGTGAGTACGCATTTCGAATTGTTCGCGAGAATCTTTGTATTTATGAGTCGCACGAATAATTGTGTACAAGCTGCGTTCTGTTGGTAATGGAATTGGACCTGACACAGAAGCTCCAGTTCTTTTTGCAGTTTCCACGATTTTATCCGCTGATTGATCTAAAATACGATGTTCATACGCTTTTAAACGGATACGAATTTTTTGTTTTGCCATTATTTTCCCTCCTTCGCCTATTTTGAAAAGTAGACATAGCTCCACGAAAATTTCCGTCACGCTCGTCCATGGCAAAGCGTCCGGGCGTGTCGCAACCTCTCGTTTCGTAGCCGGCAGAATAAAACCTTATCCTACCAGTGCTTTTCACGTTTTGTAAGCAGCACCTTTATGATTATAGTATATCTAGCCTCTGTTCGCAAGGATTTTTTATTGATTTCATGCATTTTTTTGCACTTTTTCACTTGCAACTGCTTACAACTACGAATGCGAAATAGTTGAACTTTTTTACCCTCTTCGTTTTCTTAACTTAATAGAAAATAGCACAATCTTCTCAAAACTTTAAATTTTGACACGGCCATCCCATTTAAGCAAAACAGCACCTCTGCCAAAGCAGAAGTGCCGTTTATTTTTAGCCATTAATTAATTTTGCTCGAATTTTATTTGAGACAACTTCGACAATTAAGATTAAAACAATTAAGCCAATTAGAATTGAGCCGACTTGGTTCCACTTGTAACCATTAATAGCAAACATCAACGGCGAACCAATACCACCTGCACCGACTAAACCTAAAATTGTAGCGTCCCGCAAGTTCATATCGAAACGATAAATCGTAATCGAAACAAAATTACTTAATAATTGCGGTAAAATACCAAAACGAATTTTATCAAATGTTGTTGCACCAATCGAACTCATCGATTCCAAGACTCCTGTATCAATGGTTTCAATCGCATCAACATATAAACGAGACACCATCCCAATGGAAGTAACCGACATAGTCATCACCCCTGCAAAAGGCCCAGTTCCCGTTACTCGGACGAACATCAAACCATAAACCAATGCTGGCACTGTCCGAATAATAACCACTAAAAAGCGCGTCAAAACATAGACTGGTTTTGGCATGATACTTGGTGACATTAAAAAAGCAATCGGAATTGAAAAGATCGAACCTAAAATTGTTCCTAAAAAACCGATACAGATTGTTTCAAATAACAAATAGGCAACGCCAGTACTAGAAAAATCAAACAGAAAATTCAAATCCGGCGTTACAATGCCCTTTAAAATATTCAAGGCAACTTGAGAACCATCCGTACTGGTTTTATTTATTTTAATTGCTGTTAAAGACCAGATAAACATCCCAATGACAATTAAAGCAATTGTGGCATATTGTATTTTTTTATTGGGCTCTTTTGCCAATTGTTTTTCTACTAATGTATTCATGGCGTCCCCCTATTTTAATTTCCGACGCAAGTATTCACTTAGCATCTCGATTAACGCAACTGTTACAATCAACATCAATAAAATGGAACCCACACTAGCGTAATCGCGCCAGCCTAAGCGTTCATTTAATAGTAGACCTAAACCACCTGCACCTACATACCCTAGAATAGATGCATACCGTACATTTCCTTCAAAACAAAAGATCGAAGTAGATAAGTAGTTTGGCAAGATTTCTGGTAAGATACTATACCGAAAAGCTTGAATTTTGGTTAAGCCAAAAGATTCCATCGCTTCAAAAGTTCGCATATCAATTGTTTCAATTTGTTCGTACATAATTTTACCAACATAGGAAATAGTAAACATAAAAATAGCAATCGTACCGGCAAACGCGCCTAAACCTAAGATAAACGTTGCAATTAGAGCTACAACTAAAGTAGGCAACGTCCGTAATACACTTAAAATAAATTTAAATACGCCTGCAACAAAACGATTTTTGACAATATTAATAGAAGATAATACCGCAAAAGGAATTGCCAATAAAGAACCGATAATTGAACCTAATAAAGACATTTTAATCGTTTCTAATAGTGGTCCCC
The DNA here is from genome assembly GCF_011397115.1 of Enterococcus saigonensis. NCBI lineage: Bacteria > Bacillati > Bacillota > Bacilli > Lactobacillales > Enterococcaceae > Enterococcus > Enterococcus saigonensis. Next base: position 2,436,646 of record NZ_AP022822.1, read on the forward strand.
AAACACGATTCATGTATTTAAAATTTGGTGGAATCATATCACCGATAATAACGAAGAATTGTTTGCTTCTTAAAATTAAAGTACTAAATGAAAAATTCGTTACATCTGCTGCTACAAACATGAAGATGACAGTAATGAAAATATAAAGAGGCAAAAATGACCGTTTGCTTGTCACTTGTTTGCCATTACTTAAAGTTAATGTCTTTTTAAACAAGCTGACCACCTACGCTTCCACAGGTTGATTTTTGCCGTAAATTTCATCCAAAATGCTTTGGTCGACTACGTCTGTCGGACCATCATAAACGATTTCTCCTTGACGAATGCCAATCACGCGATCACAATACTCCAACGCTAATTCTACATGGTGTATATTCAAAAGAATCGAAACATTCATTTCGCGATTAATACGACGCAAATCTTCCATAACAGATTTTGCAGTGACAGGATCTAGCGAAGCTACTGGTTCATCAGCCAGAATAATTCCTGGTTTACGAGCTAGTGTACGCGCCAAGGCGACCCGTTGTTGCTGCCCACCAGAAAGTTGATCTACACGGGTATAAGCTTTATCCAAAATCCCTACATTATCTAATGCTTCTAACGCACGAATTTTATCTTCGTGAGGGAAAATTCCTAATGTACGACGCCATAAAGGCATATCCGGCACCGAAGAAACGAGAACATTTTTCAAAACCGTAGAACGAGTTACTAAATTAAAAGACTGAAAGATCATTCCGATATTCTTACGAAATTCCCGAATTTCTTTTCCTTTTAATTGACTCACATTAACATCATTCACAAGTAGTGTCCCCGAATTAATGTCATGCATCCGATTAATACAACGGATTAATGTTGACTTTCCTGCTCCGGAAAGACCGATAATTGCTACAAACTCACCTTGTTGGATTTCCAAATTGATATCTTTTAGTGCAACGGTACCGTTAGGATAAACTTTTTGCACATCTTCAAATTTAATCATTGCTGTATCCTTTCACGCTGAAGTTTTGATAATTACTCATTACTGTCGAAAAACAACCTTTTCCCACAATAAGACGAAATTTTAATTTCACCGTTAACTATTTATAACCGTTAACTATTTATAATAGGTAAAAGCTTTTACTTACTAAAAACTATTAAAATTTCGGCTTATCCTGTAAAATTTCTCGCATTTCAAACAGAAAGGAAGGGATTGTGTTGATAACACAACCCCTACTTTCCTATTTTTAGTGCTAGTTGCGCGATTATTCGCTAATTTTTTTAATTAATTCTTGTGCTTTTTTCTCATCATCATAATCAGATGCTTTTGCTTCTTTGTAACCCTCGTGATTATAGATACTGATTACTTTCTTACCTTCGTCTGTTTTACCAATTTCAATAAAGGCTTTACTTAACGCTTTTTTCAATTTTGCATCCATGTTTGGTGCATTTTTGCTAACGCTAATTGTATCATTGTAAATTGGATCGGTTACACCAATAACATTTGTTTCAGACCAAATATCATTTTTACGACCAAATTCTTTTGTCCATGTATCCACATAGTCTAAACGTGCATCGGCATATGCCATAACAACATCGATTTGACCAGCTGCTAAACGAGCAAATGAACTTGCATAAGAGTCAGATTGAACGGCATCTTTTAAGTCTAGTAATGTTTTATCGTAGTTTTTATTCATCCATAAAGTTGGATAGATATAACCTGCTGAAGATGAAGAATTTGCCATTGCCCAAGAAGCGCCATTTAAGTCATCCCAAGTTAATTTTTCACCAGCATTAACTTTTTTAGCTAATGCTTGCCCTTTTGCTGAAGGACCTGCAATGACTAATGCACGGTAGTAAGCAACTTGTTCGTCTGTGTTTTTCGTCGGTTTGTCATCGTTCCAAACTTTCGCATCGTCTGAATCAATCGATAAACCTTTCCGTGTTGCAGTTAATAATACGTCTGTTCCATCTTCGTATAAGACATATGTCCCACCAGGAATGAAACCAACATCAAGCGTACCAGAAGACAATGATTCACCAACCGCTTCATAACTCGTACCAACAGAGATATCCACGTTTTCAATGTTATAGCCTTCTTTTTTCATTTGGTCTTTCAAAAGATTTTTCAAAGGTTCAGTAGCTGTTACGATTTCGTCTGCGTCACGAGACGGGACAAAACCAATTGTCAACTTTTCCAACTTGATGTTTCCATCGGCATCTTTTTCACCTTTGCTATCATTTGATGAAGAATTACCACAGCCAGCTAGTAATAGCATTGCTGCCGCACTTGCCAAACCCACTTTCAAAACTTTTTTAAACATAATATCCTCCCATAATGAATAACTACAGCACAGATTTCACTGCGAACAAATAATAACATAATTTATAACCCTTGAAAAGACGAATATTTTTAAATAAGGCAGGGAATTTGTCTAGTTTTTAGGTAAATAATACTTGAAAGGCAAGTTTGATTTTATTATTCAATAATAAAAAGAAATTTCTTAATCACTACCAATTACCAAAAAAACTTTTTTATCATTATTTTACAAAATAATGACCTCTGACAATAAAATTTTTCGAATAAAATCCGAACATTATTACTGAATACACACGAACGAAAGTTGCTATTGGCATTTTTATTTATACAGGGCTGTCTCTTATTAAAACTACTGAACAAATAGCTACTTTCAAACTAAATAAAAGAACGTTTTGTCGTGGCGGCCAATGCTTTTTTTAAGGGGAAGTATAAAAAAGCAACCACTACAATGGTTATCGTAATGTTAACGAATGTTGCCGGCAATTTTGCCATAGCACTAATAAAAGCTGTTTGAATATCCGCTCCGGCTATTGTTAACATGACTGTATTTTTAAGTTGTGTCATACAGATTTTAGCAAGCCCCGTTACAAAGCCGATGACAACAATTTGCCAAAGCGCTGTTGGCTTTTTCTTAAAAATCAGCAATGCGGCATAAGCTGCCGCGCCGACAATAAAACTTTCCAAAATAAAATACGGTGCTTCTGTGGCATAACCATTTAACAGATCAAAAATAAAAAAGCCTAACCCTCCTGCTAAAGATCCTTTAAAATAACCTAGTAATAAAACTGCCAACAACAATACCGCATTGCCTAAATGGACAAAGGCCCCTGTCGGTAGTGGAATTTTAAGTGTTGTCCCAATGACTGTTAAGGCAGTAAATAGTGCCACTAAAACAATCCCCTGTACAGAAGTTCGATTTTTCATCACATAACCACCATTCTTTTTTCTGCTTTATTATATGCACCATGCCAAACGTGTCCAACGTAAGGGTTAATTTGCACTCCGGCTTTAATAGCAGCGGCAACAAATTGTTTTGCCATTGCGACGGCTTGTTTCATCGGTACTCCTTTAGCTAGACCCGCTGTCACTGCTGCTGCAAATGTGCATCCCGCACCATGATTAAATTCGGTTTGATATAATTCATTTTCAAATATTACAAATTCAGCGCCATCATAAAACAAGTCAATCGCCTTATTTTCCCCTAAGCGGTGTCCACCTTTTACCACGACATTTTTAGCTCCTTGTTGCTGGATGGCTTGTGCCGCTTTTTTCATATCGGCAATGCTTGTTAAATCTCCTAATTCAGCTAAGATTCCCGCTTCTACTAAATTAGGTGTGGTAATTGTCGCGATAGGTAATAAGTATTTTTTTATTGCCGTAACCACTTCTGGTTGCAAGATTTGCGCAGTCCCTTTACAAGCAATCACTGGATCGATGACAATATTTCGAATGTGCTTGTTTTGTAAAAAATCAACCGTCGCTAAAATATTAGCCTCATTTCCCATCATACCGGTTTTTAAAGCCGCCATAGAAGTACCTGCAAAAGCAGAAATAAGTTGTTTCAACAATAATTCAGTTGGCAACTCCGTCACTTCATGAGACCAACCATCAGTAGGATCCATCGTTACAATAGAAGTAATACTAGCAAAACCAAACACACCATACTCTTCAAAGGTCTTTAAATCAGCTTCTAAACCGGCACCGCCCGTAGAATCAGAACCCGCTATAGTTAATACGTTTTTCATTGGACCACTCCTTTAATCACTAATAATCTATTTACTCCAAACACTAACACTCCTAATGCCAAATTAACTTAAAGTATAAAACTTCTCTACCTTGACGGAAACGACCAATTGGTTTATTTTAAAACCAACCAATTACATTTAAAGTAAATTCAAAATATGCACCCACACCAATGCGAAAAAGGAGGGCCTTATGACTTTAAACCGTAAAAGTAAAACCCCTTTGTTTCAGCAATTAATGGAAGTTATTATTGCAGATATTGAATCAGGTAAACTAGCTCCAGGAGATCGACTAATGCCCGAGCGAAAAATGGCTGAATTCTATCAAATCAATCGTTCTACGGTTAATCACGCGTTAGAAGAATTAACAAGTTTAGGCTGGCTTATGCGTAAACAAGGCAGTGGAACAGAAGTCGCCAAAGGTCGTTGGGGATCACGACAAGCTCCACAATTTCAATGGCAACATTTATTGGCTAACCGTAATCAACAACAAGACCCCTACAATAAGCAACAAAATCACTTACGAAATAATTTTGCGACCCTCGATTTAGCCAGTGGCGACTTACCATCCGATTTGATTCCGGATTTCAAATTTCCTGCTTTATCTTGGGATCAAATAGTAAAAGAAGAAGAAAATCTAACTGAAACAGGTTACCTGCCTTTAAAAAAAACAATTACTAAAAAATTGGTTGAAAATTTTCAGCTTCCTTTAGCTAATCAAGATCTTTTAATTACCGCTGGTTCCACACAAGGAATTTTGCTAATTCTACAGACCCTTTTGCGTCCAGGGGATGTGATTGCTACTGAAGATCCGTCTTTCTTATTTGCATTACCTCTTTTTCAATCGCTAGGTTTACGCTTAGAAGGAATTGCAACCGATCAAGAAGGAATCATGCCTCGTGAATTGGAAAAACAAATTTTAGCCAAAAAAGTAAAACTGTTGTATTTAAATCCAACTTTTCAAAATCCAACTAGCCGTTGTCTTTCCTATGAACGACGACTAAAAATCACTGAAATCTGCCGTAAATACTATGTACCCATTATTGAAGATGATATCTTTGGAGAATTGGATTTCACTACTCCTATTCCAAAATTAAAAGAAATCGCCCCTGAACAAGTGTTATATCTCGGTTCTTTATCGAAAATTTTTGGTTCAAGCATTAAAATTGGCTGGTTATTGGCTCCTCAAAATTTGATTCGTTCATTGACCAATACAAAAAAACTATTGGACAGTGAAACCAACTTATTCACTCAAATAGTTGCCAATATCGCCTTAAGCAATCCAGCTTATACATTGCAGCACAAGCAATTAATTACCGAACTAAAAAAAAGAAGCCAATTACTCTGCGAGACTTTTACGCCATTTAAAGCAGACTGGACTTTCTCTGAAATTAAAGGTGGTCTTTACTACTGGTTTACTTGGCAGCATCAAAATTTAACTCGCAAAGATTGGCAGCTTTTTTTTACAGAAAATCTTTTAGTCGCACCTTCTTTTTTCTTTAGTAACGATACAATGTCTATGCGAATAAATTATACAACGCTCACACCTGAACTTGCTGAATCTTTAGCACACAAAATGCAACGTATTAATTCTAAGCTTTTAAATAAAAAATAGATTGATTAAAGCTATAAATCTAGGAGGTTAATTAAAAATGAATACTATTATTGAACAGCTAAAAAGCCATCGTAGTTATCGTCATTTTGATGAAAACTACACGTTAACGCAAAACCAGTTACAAGAAATTTTGGATGCTAGCCGCCAAGCACCTTCTTGGATGAACGGCCAAGCATACTCCATTATCGTGGTGCAAAACCAAGCGCTGCGAGAAAAGCTAGTGACACTAAATCCAAACAATCCGCATATGTTACACAGCTCTGTCTTTTTATTATTTGTAGCTAACTTAAAGCGAACGCAAATGGTTGCAGTTAAAAATAAAGTTCCCTATGCCATTACTGATAGTTTAAATCCTTTGCTTATCGCCACAACTGATGCAAGTTTAGCCTTACAAAATGCTGTAATTGCTGTGGAAGCATTAGGACTAGGGAGCGTGGTCGTTGGTAGTGTACGCAATCATATCACGGAAATCAGCACGCTGTTTAATTTACCAGATTATGTTTATCCTGTTGCCGGCCTTAGTATCGGGAAACCAACTGTCGAAATGCACATTAAACCCCGTTTACCAGAAGAAACAGTAGTACATTATGACACTTACCAAGAATACGATTATCAATTAATTGAAGATTATGATCAGATTATGGAAGAATTCGCCGAAGCCAGAGAAACAAAAAGTTGGACAAAAAAATTCGCCGACTATTATAAAGAAGCACGCAACTCTGAGTTAAACAGCTATTTAAAAGAACAAAAATTACTTTAATATTTAGTTATTCACGTAATTTGCTAACAAAAAATCCCTATAACTGCGTACAAAACTTATTGGAGTTTAGTTAAACGCAAGGATAGGGATTTTTATTTGGGCTAAAAAAAGAAGCAAAATCCGCAGATTTTGCTTCTAAAATTCAAGAATTATTTTTCGATTGAAGTAACAACGCCTGAACCAACAGTACGTCCGCCTTCACGGATTGAGAAACGAGTACCGTCTTCGATCGCGATTGGGTGGATTAATTCAACGTCCATAGTAACGTTATCACCAGGCATAACCATTTCAGTACCTTCTGGTAATTCAACAACGCCTGTTACGTCAGTTGTACGGAAGTAGAATTGTGGGCGGTAGTTAGTGAAGAATGGTGTATGACGTCCACCTTCTTCTTTAGTTAAAACGTAAACTTCTGCTGAGAATTTTGTATGTGGAGTGATTGAACCTGGTTTAGCCAATACTTGACCACGTTGGATGTCTTCACGAGCCACACCACGTAATAATGCACCAATGTTGTCGCCAGCTTCAGCGTAATCCAACAATTTACGGAACATTTCAACACCTGTTACAGTAGTTTTAGCAGTTTCTTCAGCGATACCTACGATTTCAACTTCGTCACCAACGCGAACTTGTCCACGTTCAACACGACCAGTTGCAACAGTACCACGACCAGTGATTGAGAATACGTCTTCGACTGGCATCATGAATGGTTTGTCAGTATCACGAACTGGAGTTGGGATATATTCATCAACTGCAGCCATTAATTCTAAGATTTTTTCTTCGTATGAAGCGTCGCCTTCTAAGGCTTTCAAAGCTGAACCTGCGATAACTGGAGTGTCGTCGCCTGGGAAATCGTATTCTGACAATAAGTCACGAACTTCCATTTCAACTAATTCTAATAATTCTTCATCGTCAACCATGTCCATTTTGTTCAAGAATACGACGATGTAAGGAACACCAACGTTACGTGACAATAGGATGTGTTCACGAGTTTGAGGCATAGGACCATCAGCAGCAGATACTACTAAGATCGCGCCGTCCATTTGTGCAGCACCAGTGATCATGTTTTTAACGTAGTCCGCGTGTCCTGGGCAGTCAACGTGAGCATAGTGACGGTTTTCAGTTTCATATTCAACGTGAGCTGTTGAAATTGTGATACCGCGTTCGCGTTCTTCAGGTGCACCATCAATTTGATCGTAAGCAGAAGCTTGTGCTAGACCTTTTTTAGATAATACAGTTGTAATTGCAGCTGTAAGAGTAGTTTTACCATGGTCAACGTGTCCGATAGTACCAATGTTTACATGGGGTTTAGAACGGTCAAATTTTTCTTTTGCCATTTTAAAATGTTCCTCCTAAAAATACGTAATAGTTTTTTATTTTTTGATAGGTAAACTGTCATAAGCGACAGTTTGCCCTTATCATCGTTAATATTGTACACGAATTTTTTTAAAAAATATAGCTCTTTTAAAAAAATCCTAATCATCAAAAATTATTCAGCTTTTCCGCCGTTTTTCTTAATGATTTCTTCTTGAATAGATTTTGGTACATCTTCGTAGTGGTCAAATACCATCATGAACGTACCGCGACCTTGTGTAGATGAACGCAATGTAGTTGCGTAACCAAACATTTCTGCTAACGGAACGATAGCATTAACGATTTGGGAATTACCGTGAGCTTCCATACCTTCAACACGACCACGACGTGCAGTTACGTGACCCATAATATCACCTAAGTAATCTTCTGGAACAGTAATAGTAACTTTCATCATTGGTTCTAAGATTGCAGGTTTTGCTTTTTTAGCAGCGGCACGTAATGCCATTGATGCTGCAACACGGAAGGCAGTTTCACTTGAATCGACATCATGGTATGAACCATCGTAAAGTTTTGCTTTAATATCTACTAATGGATAACCGGCTAAGACACCATTTTCCATTGCATCAACTAAACCTTTTTCAACGGCTGGAATGTATTCACGTGGAACCACACCACCAACGATGGCATTTTCGAATTCGAAACCGGCACCTTCTTCGTTTGGTGTAAATTCAATCCATACGTGACCGTATTGACCTTTACCACCAGACTGACGTACAAACTTACCTTCTGCTTCAGTACCAGCACGGAAAGTTTCACGATAAGAAACTTGAGGAGCACCTACGTTTGCTTCAACTTTAAATTCGCGTCGCATACGGTCAACTAAGACATCTAAGTGTAATTCACCCATCCCAGAGATAACTGTTTCACCAGTTTCAACGTTTGTTTCAACGCGGAATGATGGATCTTCTTCTGCAAGTTTTTGTAATGCAATACCCATTTTATCTTGGTCAGCTTTTGATTTAGGTTCAACAGCAACTTGGATAACTGGGTCAGGGAATTCGATTGATTCTAAGATTACTGGCGAATCTAAGGCACAAAGCGTGTCCCCTGTTGTTGTATCTTTCAAACCAACGGCAGCAGCGATATCCCCAGAATAAACGCGGTCGATTTCGTTACGTGTGTTGGCATGCATTTGCAAGATACGTCCGATACGTTCTTTTTTGTCTTTTGAAGCATTCAATACGTATGAACCACTTTCTAAGACACCAGAATAGACACGGAAGAAAGTTAGGCGACCTACAAATGGGTCAGTCATAACTTTAAATGCTAATGAGGCAAATGGTGCTTCATCGTCAGCTGGACGAGTTGTTTCTTCGTCAGTCTTCGGATCAATCCCTTTAATTGCTTCTACATCTAATGGTGAAGGTAAATAGTCAAGAACGGCATCCAACATTAATTGAACCCCTTTATTCTTGAAGGCTGAACCAGCCATTACAGGGAAGAAGTCAACATTGATAGTTGCTTGACGGATACCAGCTTTTAATTCAGATTCCGTGATTTCTTCGCCATCTAAATATTTCATCATTAAATCTTCATCAGTTTCAGCTACTGCTTCCACTAATTTTTCGCGCCATTCTTGCGCTTGTTCTAGGTATTCTTCAGGAATTTCAGTTTCTTGAATTTCAGTACCTAAATCGTTCGTATAGATTTCAGCTTTCATTGTCACAAGGTCAATGATACCGGTGAAATCTTCTTCTGCACCAATTGGTAATTGGATTGGGTGAGCATTCGCACCTAAACGATCGTGTAATGTAGAAACTGAGTACAAGAAGTCTGCCCCAATTTTATCCATTTTGTTACAGAATACAACACGTGGTACGCGGTATTCTGTCGCTTGGCGCCAAACAGTTTCAGTTTGTGGTTCAACCCCTGATTGAGAGTCAAGGACCGTAACAGCACCATCTAGTACACGCAATGAACGTTGTACTTCAATTGTGAAGTCCACGTGTCCTGGTGTGTCGATGATGTTGACACGATAGCCTTTCCACTGAGCAGTTGTCGCAGCAGAAGTAATCGTGATACCACGTTCTTGTTCTTGTTCCATCCAGTCCATTTGTGAAGCACCTTCGTGGGTTTCACCAATTTTATGGATTTTACCTGTATAATAAAGGATACGTTCAGTCGTAGTCGTTTTACCTGCATCGACGTGAGCCATGATACCAATATTACGAGTTTTTTCTAACGAAAATTCTCTAGCCATTTCTTGCTTGTGCTCCTCTCTTTAAAAAGCGGCAAAAGAAATCTTTTGCCAGCTTACTTTGTGTAACAATCGAATTGTCTTTTTCGTAAGAACAAAAAAGATCTTACCAACGATAGTGGGCAAAAGCACGGTTGGCTTCAGCCATTTTGTGTGTGTCTTCGCGTTTTTTCACAGAAGCACCAGTGTTGTTTGCTGCATCCATGATTTCTTTTGCAAGACGTTCTTCCATTGTGTGTTCTCCACGCAAACGTGCGTAGTTAACAACCCAACGTAAGCCTAAAGTTGTACGACGTTCAGGACGAACTTCAACTGGCACTTGGTAGTTAGAACCACCAACACGGCGAGCTTTAACTTCTAAGACAGGCATGATATTTTTCATTGCTTGTTCAAAGACTTCTAATGGATCGTTACCAGTAGATTCTTTAATAATGTCAAAAGCATTATAGATAATATTTGCAGCAATCCCGCGTTTGCCATCAACCATAACACGGTTAATCAAACGGGTTACTAATTTTGAGTTATACATAGGATCTGGTAAAACATCGCGTTTTGCAACTGGACCTTTACGAGGCATCCGTAACTCCTCCTTTACGTAGTCATTTTGTATTGTGTTCTATATAATAGTCTTTAAACTAGATTAAGCTTTAGGACGTTTTGTACCGTATTTAGAACGTGATTGTTTACGGTCGTTAACGCCAGCCGTATCTAATGCACCACGAACGATATGGTAACGTACCCCTGGTAAGTCTTTTACACGTCCACCACGTAATAAAACAACGCTGTGTTCTTGTAAGTTGTGGCCGATACCTGGGATATAAGCTGTTACTTCGATCAAGTTAGACAAACGAACACGGGCGTATTTACGCAAAGCTGAGTTCGGTTTTTTCGGTGTCATTGTACCCACACGAGTGGCAACCCCACGTTTTTGCGGAGAGTTCACATTCGTTTGAGCTTTTTTGAAACTGTTATATCCTTTGTTCAATGCTGGTGAATTTGATTTTTCAACCTTGGATTTACGAGGTTTACGTACTAATTGGTTAATTGTAGGCATCCCTTGTTTTCCTCCTTCCTTGATTCGCTTTTCTAGCTCCACACATCCAGGTGGTTCTTTTTCAGCGATAAAAAATAATGCAGCCTTGTGCATAATCGTCAGTTGTACTTTTCTTACAGTCAGCACGTCTGTTTTAAGAGACCTGTAGACAAAGCACCTTTGTTAGAATAGCATGATTAGAAATACGTGTCAATAAAAAACGCAAAGCTTTTGCAGACTTCTTGTAATTTTTTTAAGTAGCGATTTTTCTATTTAATAGCAGGCAGAATCCGCTTTTCTTTATAGAAGCAAAAAATTTAAATTTTATATCTTATTTAAATGCTTTATGGTTTTTTAACTGTAAAAGAAACGCCAGAAAGCTATCATTTCCTATAAAAAAGCTTTAAAATAGAGTCAAATTAATTAGTTTGCAAAGGGGTAAAAATTACGATGGATTTAAAAGAAATGGTTGGAAAAGAAGCTTGTAAACACATTAAAAGCGGTATGACAGTAGGTCTTGGAACAGGTTCAACCGCTTATCATATGGTAGCCGAAGTTGGGCGCATGATTAAAGAAGAAAATTTACAAATCACGGGTGTGACAACTTCTACCCAAACTTTAATTCAAGCCAGAGAGCTAGGCATTCCATTGGCTTCAATTGATGAAGTGGACCACATTGATATTACCATTGACGGAGCCGATGAAGTTGATCCCCAATTTTTAGGGATTAAAGGCGGTGGTGCTGCTCTCTTATATGAAAAAATCGTTGCTACGTATTCGGATAAAGTGATTTGGATTGTTGACAGTTCTAAAATGGTGGAAAATTTAGGGAATTTCCCACTACCAGTAGAAGTGATTCCTTTTGGCAGTCAACAAATTTTTAACATTTTTGTCACACGCGGCTATGCACCTACTTTTCGTAAAACGAGTGATGGTGAATTTTTACACACAGACAGTGGCAATTATATTATTGATTTGCATTTAGATGTCATCGCTGACCCCCACGCACTAGCTGAAGAATTAATTCATATGACCGGCGTAGTGGAACATGGCTTGTTTTTGGATATGACCAATCTCGTTATCGTAGGAGAAAATGATGGACCTAAAACACTAATAAATCCTGCTTTCGCTTAATTTTTATAAAATAAATTGCCGTTTCTTTGAGACAGAAACGGCTTTTTTGAACTGAAAAACTACTTGTTAAAAGAGCTCTATTTTTTCTGAGTACAACTTCGTGGGCTTTTTTGCGTTTTTTTGAAAGAAACGGTACCATTTTAACGGAGTTTGTGCTACATTTTTCTTAATGAAAATGAAGACTGAGAGGATTTACCATGACTATTTTTGGCTATGCCCGCACTACAATCAACGACAATGATTTAGATTCCCAAGTGAAGTCTTTGACGGAATATGGCTGTGGTCCGGTATTTTTAGATACTTTTGAACAAAAATACCACGAGGAAAATCACGCCGATTTAGATACTGTGATTGCACAAATGCAACCCGGTGACGCCTTAGTCGTATGTGATTTACACCGTTTAGGCCGTTCTACGCGGCAATTAACAGAACTAACAAGTCTATTTAAAAATCGGAATTTGCACCTAGTTAGTTTGACAGAAAACATTGATACAAGAAGTGAAATGGGTGACATTTACTTTAACTTAATGGAAGGTTTAGCTCAAATGGAGTGCGCTTTAATCAAGGAACGTACTCTAGTCGGCTTAAATAAAGCCCGCCAAAAAGGAAAAATTGGGGGTCGTCCAAAAATCGATGTAAAAACGGTGAAAAAAATTCGCCAGCTTTATTACGATAAAAAAGAAACAATCCAATTCATCTCTTCAAAGTGTGGCGTATCAGTAGGAACATGCTACAAATATATTAATTTAGCCCCTGAAGAATTGGAAAAAATCACCAATTAAATGAATGCACAACAACTTGTTTTTCCTTTGAGAAACAAGTTGTTGTGCGTTTTTTAGTGGAAAAATGCCTAAAAACAGTGTACAATGTGGAAGGAATTGAAAATTTCAGAAACCAAATGACAAAGGAGAGTTATTCATGCCAAAATTAGTATTTTCTCGTCACGGTTTGAGCGAATGGAATGCATTAAACCAATTTACTGGTTGGGTTGACGTAGACCTAGCTCCAGAAGGTGTTGAAGAAGCAAAAGAAGGCGGCCGCAAAATTAAAGAAGCCGGCATCGAATTCGATATCGCTTATACTTCTGTATTAAAACGCGCTATCAAAACTTGTAACTATATTCTAGAAGAATCAGATCAATTATGGGTGCCACAAGTTAAATCATGGCGCTTAAACGAACGTCATTATGGCGCGTTACAAGGTTTGA